>NZ_CALPCV010000001.1:0-204588 GCF_943193095.1 Parasutterella muris
TGAAACGCCTCCACGCCGATGATAGTGAGTTGTATTTCTTGCGAAAGTAGGTAGTCTCCGGGCTCTCCATTCTTAAAACCTCTTACTGCGAACGCGGTGAGAGGTTTTATTTTGTCCGTGCAGAGGGGTGATAAATTTATTCGCTTTCAGAAGGCATTCTTTGGCGAACGTGAATATGACTAGCCGCCCAAAATCTTCGCAGGTGAGTTATTTCGCCTGCGCCAATGGGTGTTCATCGATCTGCTATGAGCAAGCAAAAGGCCTCTTAACGAGGCCTATAGGATTTATTTGCTTCGCTTAACGTTCCTAATTTTTCTTTTGATGTTTGGGGCAAGCCGCTCAAGGGCGTCTATTGTGTTGAACACCGTCACGCGCCCCTTCAAAGATAGTGTCCTAAATTTTTGAAGCAGCACATCTTCCTCCCTTCCAGGGACATGACGTTCGTTCGTAATAATGTACAAAACGTCAAAACCAATACTGGAAAGTCTCGGCATTCTGAAAATGCCAGGATCGCTGTCGCCTTCCTCAAAACGGATGTAGGCATCGATTGGAATGCCGAGAAGCTGTGAAATTTGCTGCTCTGAATATCCCAGCCTTTCACGTTCCTCGCGCAGCCTCTCCCCAATTTCCTGTCTTTGTCGGGTACTTGTCAGTGCCATCTTTATACGTTGAATAAGAAGTTCATGATGTCGCCATCCTGAACAACATAGTCTTTACCTTCAACTCTCAGCTTACCAGCTTCTTTAGCGCCCTGCTCGCCGTTGTATTGAACATAATCGTCATAGCTGATTGTCTGGGCTCTAATGAAACCGCGCTCAAAGTCTGTGTGAATAACGCCGGCTGCCTGAGGAGCAAGATCTCCCTTATGGATGGTCCATGCGCGTACTTCTTTAACACCGGCAGTGAAGTATGTTTCCAGGCCTAGCAGCTGGTAGGCGGCTCGAATAACGCGATTCAGACCCGGTTCGTGCATGCCGATATCTTCAAGGAATATCTGTTTTTCTTCGTCAGGAAGATCTGAGATTTCAGCTTCGATCTTTGCACATACGGCAACAACAGGCGCTTTTTCAGCTGCAGCATGTTCCTTGACCTTGTCCAGAAGAGGATTATTTTCAAAACCGTCTTCTTCTACGTTTGCAACGTACATAACCGGTTTCAGCGTCAGCAGGAACAGGGGTCTGATAATAGCCAGTTCGTCTTTATTTAAGTCAACCATGCGGGCAGGTTTGCCTTCATTAAGGACCGGCTGAAGTTTCTCCAGCACTTTGACCAGTTTCAACGCTTCCTTATCGCCGCCGGCACGAGCCTGCTTAGAGTACTTGTTCAGCTGTTTTTCAACTGAGGCTAAGTCGGCCAGGGCTAATTCAGTATTGATAACGGAGATATCATCCAGCGGATCAACTTTTCCGGATACATGAACGATATTCTCATCATCAAAACATCTGACGATATGAGCGATCGCATCGCATTCACGAATATTTGCTAAGAATTGATTGCCTAATCCTTCACCCGCACTGGCTCCGGCCACTAGCCCGGCAATATCGACAAACTCAACTGTTGCAGGAACAATGCGCTGAGGAGAGACAATTTCTGCAAGCTTCGCTAAACGCGGATCCGGAACTTCAACAATACCGACGTTCGGCTCAATCGTGCAGAACGGATAGTTTTCTGCCGCAATTCCGGCTTTAGTTAGTGCATTAAATAACGTAGATTTACCAACATTAGGAAGTCCTACGATGCCGCATTTCAAACCCATTTATTTTCCTCTTATCTTTTCAATTGCTTGGCTAACTTCAGATTCATTGAAAATTTTAATTCCGTTTTCGGACAGGAGCCTTGAAGTAATACCTTCACCTTTAGTTAACTGACCGGTGAAGGAGCCGTCATATATAAAACCTTTTCCGCAAGAAGGGCTCTTCGATTTGAGAACTGCTACTCGAATTCCATAATTTTTACAGATATTCAGTGTCTCGTGCGCACCTAATCTGAAAAAAACTGAAATATCTCGGCCGTCTGAAGCAATGACCTTGCCGGTGTGTGACTGCTGCTCGGATGCAAGCCGCGGACAGGGAAGACCGCCAAGCATCTCAGGACAAGCGGAGATCACCTCGGCTGAGTTTTTTAATCGATCAATAAGCTCGTCTGATATTTTCTTATCCGATCCGTCATACCTGATTGGATAGCCGAGAAGACAAGCACTAACGAGTACTCGTTCTTTTTTCATTAAGTTTATTTGCCGCTTCCTTCAGATTTCCGCTGGCGATTAAAGCAGTATTTTCAATTCCTCTTTCGACTGCGTCTTCAATTAATTGACGGTCGTCAGGAGAAGGACGTGTCAGAACATAGTCAGCCACAGGTATGCTGAGCTGCTTGTTTCTCGGATGACCGATCCCGACTCTAAGCCGAACAAAATTAGGAGTACCGAGCTTTTCGGTGATGCTCTTTAATCCATTGTGACCAGCTGTTCCGCCGCCTTCTTTGAGCTTGATACTTCCAGGAGGAAGGTCAAGCTCATCATGGACGACGAGAATTTCCTCAGGCAGAATTTTATAAAAAGAGGCGAGGGCGGCCACTGCAATCCCGGATAAATTCATAAAGGTTGACGGTTTAAGGATGAAAACTTCCCGACCGTCTATCTTTACTCTGCAGACATCTCCTGAAAATTTCTTTTCAGGAGAAAAAAATCCGCCGAACTTCCGAGCTGCTTCATCGGCAAAAAGAAAACCTGCATTGTGCCGGGTGCCTTCATAGGAGGCACCCACATTTCCTAATCCAACAATTAAACGTATTGCCTTGCTCATTTAAACGCTTTCTTCGGAGCTTTGTTTTTCCGTTTCTCTTTCCCGCCTGACTTTTTGTAATGATAGGGAACGCGTTCGCTGTCTCTAGGCGCCCCTTCACGGTCATAGCGGACGATGCACTGACGTCCTTTAATAAAGGCGTCGCGCAATGCGTATATTACATCCTGAGCAACGTTTTCATCGACTTCAACGAGGGAGAATCTGTCAGCGATATCAATGGCTCCGATAAGTTTTGACGGAATTCCGGCTTCATTGGCGATCGCGCCGACAAGGTCCTGAGGACGAATGCCTGCATCTCTTCCGGTACCGATAAACAAACGGACCATTCCGGGAGAGAGGACTCTCTGTTTTGCTCTTCTATCCTCTCTGAAGCTTTCTCGACGATCGACACTGCTGTGTTCCTTTTTCCAAGAAAGATCTTCGGGAAGATCGACGTCAGAAACATCTTTCCAGTTAGCTTCGTTAGCAAGTTTGATGGCGGCAGCGGCAACGTCAATAATGTCGAATTCGTCACCAAGAATTTCAACGATTGAACGATAGCGTCCAAGATCAGAATCTCCAACGAGCAGCTCATGCAGCGAAGCACGGGTGAGGTCAAGACGTTTAGCATGTACGTCGGTCGCGGTCGGTACGGACAGGACGCTGATTTTGCGTTTAGTGATTCGTTCAATATTCTTTAGTAAGCGGCTTTCGCGCGGTTCAAGAATGGTAATGGCTGTGCCTTCTCGTCCTGCACGGCCAGTTCTTCCGATACGGTGAATGTATGTTTCTGCAGAAGACGGGATACCGAAATTGATGACATGACTCAGGTGATCAATATCAATGCCGCGCGCAGCAACGTCTGTTGCCACGATCACGTCAACCTGTTCTGCTCTGGCGCGTTTCATCACTCGGTCGCGCTGCGCTTGATCCAATCCGCCGTGAAGCGGCTCAACGCTGTAGCCTCTGCCTCTTAGAGATTCTGCCAGCTCGTCAACTTCATTGCGGGTTCTTGCAAACACAATAGCGAGTTTCGGACTTTCAATGTCAAGAATGCGTCCAAGCGCCGCGGTTTTATGATTTTTTCCGACGATATAAGCAGTCTGTTTAACTTTGGGCTGCTCTCCTTCGGGAACTTTTTCTTTAGGAATGAGAATGTGGCATGCATCGTGCAGATGATTTTCTGCAATTTTAGAAATTCTCGCAGGCAAGGTGGCTGAAAACAGGGCGGTTTGACGTTTTGCAGGAAGAGCCTCGAAAATCGCATCCAGTTCATCCGCAAAACCCATGTCCAGCATTTCGTCAGCTTCATCAAGTACTACAGCTTGGATGTCTGAGAGGTCAAGCGTTCCTCTCTTTATGTGATCCAAAGCTCTTCCCGGGGTTGCGACAACAATATGGACCCTGCGGTTGAGGGCTCGGATCTGCCGGCTGTACTCCTGACCGCCGTATACAGGCAGAACAACAATATTGGAATCTTTTCCGAAACTGTTGACTGCTTCTGAAACCTGAATACACAGTTCGCGGGTCGGTGTAAGGATAAGAATTTTTGGTTTTCCGGGTTTCTGATCCAGACAGTAGCGCTGAATCAGAGGTAAAGAAAAGGCTGCCGTTTTTCCTGTTCCGGTGGCAGCCTGACCGAGGACATCTCGGCCTTGAATAAGTTCGGGAATAGCCTTTGTTTGAATAGGTGTCGGTTCTTCGAAGCCAAGTTTGGCCAGGGAACTGACCAGTGTGTCACACAGCCCTAAATCGGCAAATGGATTAGATGACATTTAAGCTCCCATCATTAGTTAATCTTTTAATTATGAATAAAAAAAGCCGCGGCTTAGCCGCGGCAAAGCATTTTGAGTACTCAGATGATTACTGAGCCGGTGCTTCCTCAGACTTCTCTGCTGTAGCAGGAACGGCGTCAGCTGGAACTTCCTCAGCAGGAGCTTCGTCAACTTCCTCAGCCATGATGACAGCAGAAGCAACAGTCGGATCCTCGTTCGGTTTGAGGATGGCTGTAACGCCTTCAGGAAGAGTAATGTCGGAAACGTGGATCGGTTTTTCAACTGTAAGACCGGAGAGGTCAACAGTGATGTGTTCAGGCAGCTGATCCGGCAGGCAGGAAACGAGAAGCTCGGAGATAGCGTGGTTGATGTTGGCTTTTTCAGCAACAACGGCCGGGCTGGTTTCTTCGCCGACAAAGTGCAGAGGCACGTTCATGCGGATCGGTTCATCAGCAGCGACTCTCTGGAAGTCGATGTGGAGAACCTGAGGCTTGTAAGGATGCATCTGGAAAGAACGGAGCAGAACACGTTCGCTCTTTCCGTCAAGAACCATCTCAAGAATAGATGCATGGAATTTTTCCTTGCGAAGAGCATGGAAAATTTCGTTGTGATCTAACTCGATGGGAGTCGCAGCGACTTTACCACCATAGACGATTCCGGGAAGCTTATCCGCACGGCGAAGGCGGCGGCTCGCACCCGTACCTTGCGCTTTACGTGTGACAGCAGTGAATTTCATTTAAAAATCTCCAAAAATAATACTGCCGGCCGCGACCAGCCGGCAGAGGGGACATAACTACTCAGCAAACAGACTGCTTACTGAGGACTCGCAAGCAATGCGAGAGATCGTCTCGCCCAGAAGAGAAGAGCAGCTCAGCTGTCTAATCTTCTGACAGGCAAGAGCGTCTTGACGAAGCGGGATTGTATCAGTAACAACGACCTCATCAAGAGCAGAATTTGTAATTTTTTCTACGGCGTTGCCGGAGAAAACCGGATGTGTTGCATAGGCGAGAACTTTCTTGGCGCCGCGCTCTTTCAGAGCATCGGCGGCATGACAAAGAGTTCCGGCGGTATCAACAATGTCATCAACAATGACGCAGGTTCTTCCTTCAATTTCTCCGATGATATTCATTACTTCGGAGACGTTCGCTCTGGGACGACGCTTATCGATAATGGCAAGATCGCATTCCATGCGTTTTGCCACAGCTCTTGCGCGAACCACTCCGCCAACGTCCGGAGAAACGACAACAAGATCGGAATAGTTGTGCTTCCAGAGGTCACCTAAAAGGATCGGGCTGGCGTAAATGTTATCGACAGGAACATCGAAAAAGCCCTGGATCTGGTCAGCGTGAAGATCCATTGTCAGAACGCGGTCGATTCCGGCTGCCTGAAGCATATTGGCAACCACTTTCGCGCTGATGGCAACACGAGTGGAGCGCGGTCTGCGGTCCTGACGTGCATAACCGTAGTAAGGAATAACAGCAGTGATTCGGGCAGCAGAAGCTCTTCTGAGAGCGTCAACCATAATGACAAGTTCCATCAAATTGTCATTGGTGGGAACACAAGTCGGCTGAACGATAAATACGTCTCTGCCGCGGACATTCTCATTCAGTTCTACCTGAACTTCGCCGTCTGAGAAGCGACTTACAGTGGCTCTTCCCAGAGGAATGTTGAGATGCTGAACAACAGCTTGCGCTAATTTCGGATTAGCATTGCCTGAGAAGACCATCAGGCTGTCTGGAACCATTTGGACCATGATGTTTGCTCTATCGGGAAAGATAACAGCGTTAAAAGAACTCACAGACGTCGGTATGGCAGGGGAGGAAGGATTCGAACCTTCGTATGCCGGGATCAAAACCCGGTGCCTTAACCACTTGGCGACTCCCCTGTGTTTCCAACGTACTACGACTCAATCCACCCACTGAGCGGATGAATCTTTAAACTCTTGACTATCCACTGCTTCCAGCCCGAAGGCAGAGGAGCAAGCGGACAGACTTCCGAACCTAATTCTACAGCGGAAAAAACTGCCGATCCTGATCCTGTCATTCGAGGACGGCTTATCGGCTTCATTAGTCTGAAAGCGTCCTCTACGGCAGGACATAAACTGCGCGTTACGGGCTCTAAATCGTTGCGCCCGATGAGCGCAAGCGGAAAGGCGGAGACCAGTCCTGGAAAGTGCAACATTCTGATAGATTTAGTATTTCTT
The DNA here is from genome assembly GCF_943193095.1 of Parasutterella muris. Classification (NCBI taxonomy): domain Bacteria; kingdom Pseudomonadati; phylum Pseudomonadota; class Betaproteobacteria; order Burkholderiales; family Sutterellaceae; genus Parasutterella; species Parasutterella muris. Next base: position 6,759 of record NZ_CALPCV010000001.1, read on the forward strand.
GTCAAATCAGGGCTTCCGAACACCTTGGCAGTAGGCACAGAAACATTCGGGAAAACGACTAGGGCCTTAAAGTCAGGGATCGGACAGGGGGTCAGTACTTCACCGACTCCCTCCGCAAATGCATCTTGGCCAAATATGAAAAAGGGGACATCTGCACCAAGTTCCAATCCCAAACGCATGAGCTCGGTTCTGCTTAAATTCAGTCCCCAAAGGCGATTTAGACCGATCAGACAGGTCGCGGCGTCGGAAGATCCTCCACCCATGCCGGCACCGTGAGGAATTTGTTTACGAACTGTAATTCGACAGCCTTTTTGAGGAGCAAGTCTTTGAAGAAGTTTTGCTGCACGCCAGCAGAGATCTTTCTCCACGTCCCACTCGATATCTCCGACGCGTTCAATTGCGCCCGAGGGAAGCTCCTCAAGGTCGATCTGATCGCGTAAGTCAATTAGAACGAAAATCGATTCCAGCAGATGCATGCCGTCAGACTTTCTTCCGGTGACGTGCAGGAACAGGTTCAGTTTAGCCGGGGCGGGAAGGTTTAAGTAAGTGTTCACTTTTCTTTTTTAGGCAGAAGCGTAATCGTGATATTCATGTCAGAAGCGGGTGCTTTTCCTTTGCCGAAAATTCTTTGAACATCGCCGTTCGGAGCTCGCGAAATTTCAACTTTCCATCCCTGCGCAGCTGCGGAGGCTTTCGAAGAGCCTTCTAACCAGCTCTGAAGCTCTTCAAAATTGACCGGAACGCCTACCGCTTGGTTCAGAAGTTCAGAGGTGCTGCGCGCACGACGGATTCCCTCTCTTGTTTCCATCGTTGAAACGGTGCTGTTTTCTTCTATCTTGGCGACGGATGCTCCAAGCGGTCCGGTGATCAAAAGCGTCTTTTTTTCAGGACTGACCGTAAAACGGAAATTTCCGCTGTGTCGTTCCGCGGATGAGGCAGATTGGCTGAGGACGGAAAATCGCCCTGTCCATACTTCTGTATTTTCAGGGACAGACAGGGTGCTGCATGCACTCAGAAGTGCAGTCAGGAAAAGAAAAAAGATTTTACTTAGCTGCCGCATCTTTTATTTTCAGTCTTGACTTGAGAAGTTTGGTTTCAATGTTGTCCGGCCACTCTTTTTCAGCCTTCTTCAGTAATTCCAAAGCCCGACTCTTTTTCCCGGTTGTCCAATAAAGTTCTGTTAAATGGAGGTACACATCGAGTTCAGGTAATTTATCGAGTGCTTCGTTCAGATATTTTTCAGCTTCGGCATACTTCTTCTGTTTAAAAGCCAGCCAGCCCTTTGAATCAAGAATAAACGGATCCGTCGGGTCTAACTCATAGGCTCGATTGATATAGCGCTCAGCCTCCTTAATTCTTCTCGGAGCAGATTCAAGCAGTGAATAGCCAAGCGAGTTATATGCACCCGAGAAATCAGGGTCGATTTCAATCGCTTTCTTCAGGTGTTTTTCTGCAGTCTTCAGATCGCCGTCCTGCTCGGCAAGCATTGCGGCTTCGTAGTACATGCTTTTTGAGTAAGCGAGCTTTTTCAGTCCTTCATTCAGCGCCGCTTTAGCCTTTGCGCGATTATTCATCTCCAGATAGATTCGTGCCTCCAGGAGATACCTCTCCTCTGAAATTGCGTCATTCTCCGTACCGATTTGAGACAGGCTTTTTAGGGCTGCAGGGAAATCATTTTGGCGAGCATAGATATTTGCCATTTGGAGAAAAGCTGCGGAGGCCAGCTTTCCTGTTACTTTGGAGCAGTATTGGACAGCTTTAGGAAAATCTTTATCCTGAATCGCTGCATCGCTGAGCATTAGATAGGCTCTGGAGAGATTCTCATTCTGATCCGACTTGTTCTGATTTTGCTTCACAAAACCTTCCAGCAGCTCCTTTGCGGACTCAAAGCGTCTTAGTTCAAGCAGACTGGCGCTTGCAGAGAGAACGAATTCCGGGTCATTGGTGTATTGCGAAACCAGTTTGTCAAAGGATTTGTAATCTCCTTTTTTAAGCAGAAGCTGCGTGTAAGCGTTTCTGGCAGCCTTGCTGCCAGGCTTTTTCTGAAGAAAATTAGTGAGAAGCTTCATCGCTTCTTCGGGCTGTACTCCGGCAAGCATTCCCGCAAGGACCGAAACGGTCTCCTCGTTGGCATTGATCGAGTACGCTTTTTTCGCGTATTCGAGGGCAGTATTCATGTTGCCGTTCAGCAGCTCGAGACGCGCAAGTCCCAGCTGGGTTTCATAGAGATCCCGGTATTTGACGGTAGCCGACTGGAAAAACTGCAGGGCTTGTTTGCGGTCTTTCGCCAGGGCGAGCTGAGCCTGAAGTTCGAGGATGTTTTTTCCTCTTTCCGGAGAATTCTCCAGGTAGGCGGACTCAATCGGCAACGCGACAGCGTAGTTGCCGGAGAGAATGTTTGCAGACAAATAATGACGCTGGGCATCCCGGTTGGAAGGTGCGAGCTTGAGCCAAGTTGCTGTTGCCTGTCGGAATTCTTTCAGCGCGTTAGCCGCGACTGCAATTTGAACGGCTCGTTCGGCTAATCTGGGGTCTTTGGTTTCGTCAGCTATCGCGAGATAAGTGCGGAAAGCAGCGCCCGCCTGTCCGCGCTGAAGGGCGACTTCACTGGCTATGATTTGAAAAAGCAGTCGGCTGTTGAGGTGAACTTTTGGTATTTCACTATCACTGCTGAGTTGTTTTTCAGCCTTATTAGCCTCTTTTACTCCGGTTTCCTGAGCATAACCGGTCTGAATCCCGAGGCCGATCAGCGCGAGCATAGCCGCCGCAATCTTTATTTTTATTAACACGCCCTTCATCCGAATGGAATTAAATAGAACTAGACGGAGAAAGTTTAGCCCAATTAGTTCGGCCCAAGCATGAAGGGCGTATTAAGTTACCCGTTTAGATTACTTTCTTTTTGGTAAAAGAGGCAGAGTTTCAGCCTCGAGACCGACAAGAGCAAGTGCGCTCAGGAATGTGAGCTGAGGGCCGAGGTAGGAATCTGTCGGGTCATACCATTCTTTTAGGGAGTGGTTATAGCCCTCTTTTCCACCGCCTCCAAGCGTAGTAGCTGGAATACCAAGGCTCAATGCAACGTTTTGGTCGGTACTTGCACAGCCGTATGTGGTGAGAGCAATTCCGAGATGGTTCATAGAGGCACGAGCCGCAAGGAGGATCGGGCTGTCGTTTTGCTGATCTCCGGCAGGACGGTGTCCGATAGGTTCAATGCTCAGTTTTATTTTCGTCTCTTCTGTCGCGTTCCAGCGCTTGTTTTCGGCTTCGCAAGCTTCTTCGAAGATCGGGAGAATACGTTCAACAAGTTTGTTCAGCTCATCGTTGTTGATTGAGCGGGTATCGAGTTCCAGCTGAGCCTTTGCGGGGATCGCATTGATTGAACTTCCGCCCTGAACAGTACCGACGGAGAAGGTCGTTTTTGGCGACTCGGAAACCTGAAGGTCAGCGATTTTCGCGATTGCGCGGCCGAGCGCATGGTTGGCATTCGGAATACCGAAATTGCTCCAGCTGTGTCCTCCGGGGCCGCTGAATGTGACGCGGAATCGGCGGGAGCCGGTGGAGCCGTGAAGCAGTACGCCGACATCGGCACCGTCAACGGAAATAAAACCGTCGATATGTTCTTCTCCGGCAGCAAAAAGGTGTTTGGAGCCGCGTAAGTCGCCGTTTCCCTCTTCACCGACGGTGGCAATAAAAAGAAGGTCGCCTTCGGTTTTAATGTCAAAAGCGTTAAGTGTTCGCAGAACTTCTAAAAGAACCGCAAGACCTCTGGCATCGTCGGAAATACCGGGGGCATAGAGAATGCCGTTTTCCCGACGGACTTTAACGTTTGTGCCCTTTGGAAAAACGGTGTCAAGGTGCGCACCCAGCACCAGGCGGGGGCCGTTTCCGTTTCCGGGACGAACGCCGATAACATTACCGATGCCGTCAATTCGGACATTCTTAAGGCCAAGTTCCTTCAATTGACGCGCAAAGTATTCAGCGCGAGCTTCTTCATGGAATGGGGGCGCTTCAACTTCAGTCAGACTGATCTGATCCTCAATCGTCAGAGTTTCATCTTTTTTAATTTGTTCCAGAGCGCTTTTAATGATCGGTATCAGGGAGAGCCGATCAAGTGTATCAGTGACAATGGAAGGGACCGGCGCGAGCGCGGCAGCCTGAGGTGATGCAGATGCAGTCATTGGTGGGTAACTCCTCTAAAAGCGCCTATCTTATGAAGATTTGTTCGAATAAGCAAGAAATATGGAGTTACAAAGAAAAAATTGAAATAAATGATATTTAACTTATTGAATATAAATAGAATATATAAGTTGTTATTAAAAGAAACCCCATAATGGCCAGTAAGGGGTTTGATTTGCCGGAAGTTGTCCGATATTGTTGTCGCACTTTTATTAAAGGAGAAATGAATGTCCCTTATCGGAACACAGCTTCAGCCGTTCACAGCTGAGGCTTTTGAAAAATTCGAATTCAAGACCATCACTGACGCCGATCTGAAAGGTAAGTGGTCTGTTGTTTTCTTCTACCCGGCTGACTTCACATTTGTCTGCCCGACAGAGCTTGAAGATCTCGCTGACAACTATGCTGAATTCCAGAAGATCGGCTGCGAAATTTACTCTGTTTCCACAGATACGCATTTTGCTCACAAAGCTTGGCACGACTCTTCTGAAGCCATTAAAAAGGTTCAGTTCCCGATGCTTGGCGATCCGACAGGTCAGCTCTCTCGCAATTTCGGCGTGATGATTGAGTCTGCCGGTCTTGCTCAGCGCGGCACTTTCGTGATCAATCCGAACGGCCGTATCGTTGCCTGCGAAATCCATGACGAAGGCATCGGTCGTGACGCTAAGGAACTTCTGCGCAAGGTTCAGGCTGCTCAGTTCATTGAAGCCAACCCCGGCATGGTCTGCCCGGCCAAATGGAAACCCGGTAAAGACACTCTGAAGCCGTCTATCGACCTCGTCGGTGCGATCTAAGACAGAGTCTCGCTTATACAAAGCGATTTTGTCTGATTCATAGTTTCCAAACCCTCCGTCGGAATCTCCTTCGGAGGGTTTCTTGTTTGCTTCAGACGGTCTGCGCAGGCGGCCTTAGCGCAGTTACTTTACATTCCCTTTCAGTAGCAGTCCGAGTACCCCTGCGGTCAGCTCTTCATCTTTTAATTTCCACGCGTTATGGATGAGCCCCTGTATTTCGCGCGGGTGTTCCAATTTTCTTTCTGCCTTTTCCTTTAAATCTTCTTTATACGTGAAGTGCAGCGCGTACTGACCGTTGTCATTGCGCACGATTCTGATTTCGAGTGTGGATCTCGGATTATGCGCAGCCGAGTCAATTGTCGTAAGAACGCGATCCTCAGGGAAAAATTCGAGCACTTCTTCAATGCAGTGGCCGCTGTGCATCTGCACGCGCAGTTTCTGGGTTATTTTCCCAGGTTCTTCTTTGCGTTCGATCGCCTCGATTTCGGTAAAGAGGTCACTGAATTTATGTCGATTCAGTAAGACGTAAGTCAGCGCCTGCCATACCTGCTCACGCTCGAAGCGGTTTTCTTCACTTCCGATTTTTACTTCATGTTCCAACACGATCTGCATCGTCATTTTTTTGTCCTTCCTGAGCCGCCATTTGTTTCTTTTTTAGAATTCGCTGTTCCAGCCAAACACTGTAGCGGGACATAATAAAGCTGAATACAAAGTAGATTATGGCGATGAACAAATACCCTTCAAGGAAGAAGTTGCGCCAATTGGGATCACCCAAAGCGAGACGAAGGCTTCCGGTGAGGTCATACATGGAGACGATCGTGACAAGGGAAGTGTCCATGAAGGTTGAAAGCAGATTATTGACAAAAGCCGGGATAATCGCGGCGAGCGCCTGCGGCAGGATCGCTGAAACATAAGTCTGAAACTTATTCAGTCCGAGTGCGGCCGCGGCCTCAAACTGCCCCTTCGGTATGGTCTGCAGACCGCCTCGGACGGTTTCAGCCATATAAGCGGCCTGAAACAGCACGATACCGATGACGATTCGCCAGAACGCATCGATTCTCCAGCCCGGCGGGAGAATGAGCGGGAAGATGAAAGAGGCCACGAAGAGAACTGTAATCAGCGGCACGCCGCGGACCAATTCGATATAACCGATGCAGATATTACGGATGACGGTTAGTTTGGAAGTGCGACCGATCGCAAGAAGAATGCCGATCGGAGCTGAAGCCGTCATGCCGAAAAGCGTCAGAATGATTGTCAGAGGCAGGCCGCCCCAATAGTCCGGGTCGATGGAGCTCAGGCCGAAAATACCTCCTCTCATGAAGATGAAAAACGCTGCCAGAGCGGCGAGCCAGAGTGCACCGAGGATCTTTATACCGGTCTTGGTCCAGGTTTGAGGGAATGCGGAGACAAACAGCATAAGAAGGACTGCGCTGGTGCCGACGGCGGACCGCCATTGTTCATCGTAGGGGAAGCGGCCGAAAATGATCAGACGCCACTTTTCCGCGACAAATCCCCAGCAGGCTCCGTCATGATTTTTCAGACAGGCCTGAAAGTCAGCTCTGAAAATAGCGTCGGAAACACCCCATTTCCAAGCGTACCAGCCTGCGGCACCCACGAATAGAAATAGCCCGAGCGTGATTACGGAAGCGATTGGAGAATAAAAGAGCGAAGAGCGCAGAGAGTATGCCAGTCCGCGGTTTTGATGATGTTTCATCGCGCCCCCCTGGTCACCAAAGCATTAACTTTATTCATCAGGACGGAAATAATGAGGTTCAGGACCAGATATACCGACATGATGATGACGATGACTTCCAGTGCCTGTCCGTTTAAGTTGATCGTTGAATTGCCGATCGACACAAGATCCGGATAGCCGACCACCACCGCCAAGGAAGAGTTCTTTGTCAGATTCATATACTGACTGGCAAGCGGAGGTACAGCGAGTTTGAGGGCCTGAGGAAAGATAACGTAGCTGACGGTTTCCATCTGCGTCATGCCGAGTGAAAGAGCCGCGTTCCATTGTCCCTTAGGGACTGCGAGTACGCCGGCACGAATAATCTCTGCAATTGCTGAGGAGGTGAACAGTGTCAGACCGATCCAAAGAGCAAGGAATTCCGGAGAAAGGGAGCTGCCGCCTTCGATCGCAAAACCCTGAAGTTCAGGTTTGGACCAGCCGAAAATAATGCCCGCGGCGAACCAGACCGCGCCGCCCGCCAATAAGGCGCAGCCGAGCGCTAATGTACTGGAGATCAGGCCGGTATAAGTTTTAATAAAAGTTCTTCTGCAGAAAATAAAACACAGGATCGCTGAAACGGCTGAGGCTGCGGCGGCTGCATGAAAATCTGTCGGGACTGCGTACTGCAGTCCGGCTTTGGAAAGCAGGGCCCAAGAGCCGAAATGCAGCGCTTCCGTTGAATCGGGAAGCAGTTCCGTGATCAGCAGATAGATCAGCAGCAACTGAACGATAAGAGGGATGTTTCGATAGAACTCGACATGCGCCGCCCCCAGAAACTTCAGCAGCGGATGTTTGGACAGTCTCATTAAGCCGACGATGATGCCGAGGACTGTGGCGGTAATAATGGAAACTGCCGCAACACGAATGGTATTGAGCAGGCCGGCCAAAAACGCTCGTCCGTACGATTCTGTCGAGCTGAAGCTGATGAGCGATTCTCCCAGTTCAAAACCCGCGCTCTCGCTTAGGAAACCGAAGCCGGAATGAATATTTCTTGCTACGAGGTTGGATGAGATGTTAAATGCGAAGCTTCCGAAAATTACTAAAAGCGCAGCAAGCAGAATGAACTGCCAGATAAACGCTTTCTTTTTTCTTGATTTCTCCCGCCTGTGGAAAGCCTCGTCGCCGTGCCGATTCATAGTTTTAATAATAATGATGAGACAGGTCGGACAGACCTGCCTCAGTGATAGCTGTTATTAGTCGAAACTAGATTTTAGCGGACAGGAGGCGCATACAGGATGCCGCCGTTAGTCCACTGGTTGTTGATACCGCGGGGCAGAGCAAGCGGAGTCTTCGGTCCGAGATTTTTTTCGAAGCTCTCACCGTAATTGCCGACCTGTTTGACGATGCGATAGGACCAATCCTTGTCCAGACCGAGAAGTTTGCCGGTATCGTCGCCTGCACCAGTCAGACGCTTCACATTGGGGTCGGTGCTGGTTTTACGTAGCTCGTCGACATTAGCGGATGTAATGCCTTTTTCTTCGGCCTCAATCATGGCGTTCAGCACCCAGCGGGCGATCTGGAACCATTCATTATCACCGCGGCGAACGGCAGGTCCGAGCGGTTCTTTGGAGATGACTTCAGGAAGAATAATGTAGTCATCAGGGTTGGCGGCCTTTGTTCTGGCGCCGGCGAGGTCGCTCATGTCAGTGGTGTAAACCTGGCAGCGTCCGGAGAGGAAAGCGCCCTGAGTTGCTTCAGTGGTATCAAAGACTACAGCCTTGTATTTCATGTTGTTGGACTTGAAATAGTCGGCGACGCTCGGTTCGCTGCTGGTTCCGGACTGTACGCAGATAGTGGCGCCGTTAAGCTGTTTGGCAGACTTGACGTTCAGTTTCTTCGGAACCAGGAAGCCCTGTCCGTCATAGTAGTTAGTGCCGACGAAGACTGCGCCTAAGGAGGCGTCACGAGTCAGGTTCCAGGTAGTGTTGCGGGCGAGCACGTCGATTTCTCCGGCCTGAAGCGCAGAGAAGCGCTGTGGAGAGTTGAGGGGAACGAACTTAACTTTGGTTGCATCGCCCAGGACCGCGGCGGCCAGAGCGCGGCAGTAATCAACATCCAGACCGGTCCAGTTTCCCTGGCTGTCAGCGTTTGAGAAGCCGGGCGCAGCAGTGTTCACGCCGCAGACGACGACTCCGCTGGATTTAACTTTGTCCAGAACGGTGCCCGCGGAGGCGGCTGCGGCAAAGGCGAACGAAGCCGCGACAAGGCCCGCGGCAGTCAGTGTTTTTTTCATTTTGATTTCTCCAAATGGAATTAACAACGTAATTATTTTTTACCATAAGCAGCACGCCGGAAAATGTTTTTCAGGGACTAAATTCAATGTCCGCATCTGCCCATTTTTAGTCTGGGCTTCAACATATTCGGGACAAACAGTAGAGACTAATCAAATCTCTAAAGAGGACTTGTTATGGAATACAAGGATTACTACAAAATTTTAGGAGTGGAACGCGGAGCTTCTGAGACAGATATCAAGAAAGCCTTCCGAAAGCTTGCGCACAAATACCATCCCGACGTTTCTAAAGAGAAGGACGCGGAGGCGAAATTCAAGGACGTCAATGAGGCCTATCAGACGCTGTCGGATCCTGAAAAACGCGCCGCATATGACCAGCTCGGTCAGCGCCGCGACGGAAGCAATTTTGAGCCGCCTCCGGGATGGGGCGGTTTCGGCGGAGCCGGTGCTTCCGGCTTTGGCGGATTTGATTTCGGCGACAGCGGGTTTGATTTTTCCGATCTGTTCTCGCATATGGGCGCCTCTCGCGCTCGTCAGCCAGAGGCGGGCGAGGATCTGAATGCGGAAGTTCAGATTACGCCGGAACAGGCCTTTAACGGCACCACAGTCAGTCTCTCGCTTCGTGAACCAGAGGCCGGAGCCGACGGCAGGGTGCGTCACGTCACCAAGACTCTGGAGGTCAAGGTTCCCGCAGGAACGATCAGCGGCCAGAGAATGCGTTTGGCAGGCAAGGGCGGCCCGGGCTATAACGGCGGTCCGAACGGCAATCTCTACATTACGATCAACATCAGTGAAGGCGGACGTTTCCGTGTTGACGGGCGCGATGTTTATCTGACCGTTCCGCTTGCACCGTATGAGGCGGTGCTTGGCACAGAAGCTGTGATACCGACGCTTTCAGGCGGCAAGATTTCCGTTAAGGTGCCGGCCGGTGCTAAAGCCGGTCAAAAGATCCGTATCGCGGGAAAGGGGTTCCCGAACAAGAAGGGTGCTGCCGGAGACATGTATCTCGTGATTTCTATTGTTGTTCCTCCCGCTCCCACCGAAGAGGAGAAAGAGCTTTATAAGAGGCTCTCAGAGGTTTCAACGTTTAACCCTAGAGAGAATTTGTAGGAGGAACGGCTATGAGCACTGCGATTGTGACTGAGATTCGTACGACGCTGAGCCCCGAGGAGTTCCGAGAAATGAGCGGTTTTCCGCTGAAGGTTTTTGACGAACTGCAGGAGCTGGGTGCCTTTGATGAATTTTTAAGCAACGGACGATTCCGCTCCGCGACGTTTCGTATAACGCATCGGGCGGAAAACCTGCGCCGGGTGTTTGAGCTGGACGCCAACTCTCTGGCACTGATTCTTCATTTTATGGGCGAAGCCGAAACCTTAAGAGATGATTTAAGGAAGGCTCGTCTGTGCAATATTAACCCCTATCTATAGTCTGGTATCCGCCGCAGGTCCTTTCTATTTGGTAGGCTTGTACCTATGTGTATCAATTTGAGGGGACTTTATGGATTTAACACTGAAAATTTTTGCTATTTTTCTGCTGATTCTTGCGGCGGCGTACTTTGCTATCTCTGAAATTTCACTGGCCGGCTCGCGTCGTGTTCGTTTGACGCAAATGGCGGAAGCCGGAGACAGCCGAGCGCAGGAAGTGCTGAATCTGCAGGAAAAGCCGGGTCCCTTCTTTTCCGTGATTCAAATCGGCATTAATGCGGTCGCCATTCTCGGCGGTATCGTAGGTGAGCCTGCGTTTAAGGGAATTTTCAACACACTTCTTGAGCCGATTCTTCCTCAGCAGTATCTGGACACGACGTCGTTTGTCTGTTCATTTGTTGTAGTGACGATTCTTTTCATTATTTTTGCCGACCTCATCCCAAAACGCATCGGGATGTCAAAGCCTGAGGAGATATCCGTCCGCCTCATCGGTTCCATGCAGGTGCTGATTCGCCTGCTCAAGCCTTTTGTGTGGGTTCTCACAATTATTTCCAATTCCATTATGAAGATGCTCGGGCTGCCGACTCAGAATAAAACCCGTCTGACGAGTGAGGATATTGTTGCGACGGTAGATGCAGGGGCGGCAGCGGGGCTTATCGCTCCGACGGAGCAGGCAGCAATTGAAAACGTGATGGATTTGGAAAGCAGGCTTGTTCCGAGTGCGATGACGGCGCGTGAATATGTGGTTTACTTCACGCTTGACGAGAGCTACGAAAGCATCACAAAGAAGATTGCGGAAAGCCCGCACAATAAATTCCCGGTCTGCGACCGCGACATTGACCATGTTATCGGCTATGTCGACGCAAAAGACCTGCTTCGCCGCGTCATTGAAGGCAAGACCTTCTCTCTTAAAGATCAGAACTGCATTTCTTCAATCCCTGCGGTTCCCGATTCGCTCACTCTTTCAGAGGTTCTGGAATTGTTCAAAAATCAGCGCTCCGACTTTGCGGTGGTGCTGAATGAATATGCGCTGACTGTTGGTGTGATTACGCTCAATGACATCATGAGTACTGTGATGGGCGAATTTGTTCTGACGCCGGATGAGGCGCAGATTGTGCAGCGTGATGACGGCTCTTGGCTGATTGACGGCGCGACTCCGATTGACGATTTAGAGCGTGTGTTCGATTTTGGTCCCCTGCCGGAGGATGAAACCTACGAAACGGTTGCGGGTTTTATGATGTATATGCTGAGAAAAATTCCGAAGCTGACGGACCGATTTGTCTACGAAGGTTATCGTTTTGAAGTGATCGACGTTGAGCGGCACAGAATCGATCAGATACTTGTCACGAAGGTTGATGATAAGAAAGAGCAGACCTCTGCATCGGAGGACTCTGAACAGGAAGAGCAGAAGTAATAAACGGCGGGCTTTAAGCCCGCCGTTTTTACGCATTACTCGGCTGTTTTTTTCGTGGTGCGCCGTCCGGCGATTTTCTTTTGTTCTCCTGCGGGCTTTTCTTCAAATTTGAAGCCGATTTTTCCGCCCTTTTCCAGAACCAGGAAAGCGGAGAATTTCCGTTTGGTTCGGTTGGAGACAAAGTTGGTCAGCAGATCTGTGGAGCCGGTTTTCAGAAGTTTTTCCATTTGTTCACGCGCAATCGGCTGCTGCAGAATAACCTTGGAACTTCTGAAAGCGCATTTCTTCTTAGCCTTCGGGTCGACATGATTTTCGCAGACGTAAGCGTTTTCCGTTTCATACACGTTTGCGCCGCAGACCGGACAGACGCCGACGGGTTCCTGCTTGCGCAGTTCATCGACGCTGACGGTGACTTGTGAAGTGTTTTCTCCGAAGTCAAAATCAATCTTGTAATCGGGCGCAGGACCAAGTTTCAGTTCGGCGGAGAAGGGGCGTCCGAGTTTGCTGATAAATCCGTCGAGCGGTCCGATTTTGCCCTTAGTCAGCAGCTCGTCAACTTCATCGGGAGCGAAGGTGCGTCCTCCCGGATGTTTCGGAATGCTGTAGCCGCATTTTGTGCACGCGAATCTGCGGTAGTTTTCTACGATAGGACCGCCGCATTTCGGACAGGGCGTTTTAAGCATAGCGGGGTTATCTAAGGGGACCGTGTCGGCGCCGTAGCTTTTTGCGGCGTCGACAATCTCCTTAGTGAGGCCGCCGATTTCAGTCATAAAGTCCTTGCGTGAGAGCTTGCCTTTTTCGATTTGCGAGAGCTTGTATTCCCACTCACCGGTCAGTTCGGCCTCCGAGAGTGTTTGAATTTTCAGCCCCTTGAGCAGGGTCAGGAGCTGAGTCGCTTTTGCGGTTGGGACCAATTCTCGGTTTTCCCGGATCATGTAGTTCTGCTGAATGAGTCCTTCGATGATTGCGGCTCGTGTCGCCGGCGTTCCGATGCCTTTTTCAGACATCGCATCCCGCAGTTCAGCTTCTTCGAGTGTTTTGCCCGCGCCTTCCATCGCGCTCAGCAGCGAGGCTTCTGTGTAGCGAGCAGGCGGCTTGGTTGCAAGAGCAGTAGGTTCAGCTTTCAGCGTGAGGGCTGATTCTTTCGGTTTAATCGGCACCAGCTCAGCACCGTCTTCACCGGCGGAGCGGCCGTAAACTTCAAGCCAGCCGGGGCTGACAAGAACTTTGCCTTCGGTAATAAAGCTGTAGTTTTCGACTTCGGTGACGCGTGTCGTGTTATTGAACTGGGCGGGCGGATAAAAGATTGCGATAAAACGCTTGACTACCAGTTCATAGACCTTCTGTTCAGCTTCGGACAAGGTGGTCTTAGGCTCCTGAGTGGTCGGAATAATCGCGAAGTGGTCACTGATTTTGGCGTTGTTAAAGACTTTTTTGCTGAACACAACATAGTCATTTTTGAGCGCCTTAGCCGCGTATTTGCCCAGAGGACTGTGTTCTGCGAGCAGCTGCAGCGTACTCTTCACCGTCGGAAGATAGTCCTCCGGAAGCGCTCGCGCGTCGGTTCTCGGGTAGGTCAGCAGTTTGTGTTTCTCGTAGAGTGCCTGAGCGATTGCCAAGGTGGTCTTCGCTGAGAATCCGAATCTGGAGTTCGCATCCCTCTGCAGTGTTGTCAAATCGTACAGAGCGGGGCAGTTAGAAGTTGACGGTTTAGAGGTATCGACCGCGGTGCCGGTTTTTCCGCGGCAGGCGTCTGCGATTTTAGCGGCCTCTTCGGCGCTGAATAATCGTTCGGCCTTTTTGACCGGATCGCTGCTCTTTTTAAATTTAGGGTCGAAGAATTTTCCGCTGTAGTTTCCCTCGGCCACCTTGAATTCGGCGTGTACCTCCCAATACGGGGTCGGCACAAAGGCGCGAATCTGTTCTTCGCGCTTAACGACCAGTGCAAGTGTAGGCGTCTGCACGCGGCCGACGGTCGTCAGAAAGAAGCCGCCGTCCTTGCTGTTGAAGGCTGTAAGCGCTCTTGTGCCGTTAATTCCGACAAGCCAGTCCGCCTCCGATCTGCTTCGCGCCGCATCGGCAAGAGACTGCATTTCTTCGTCGCTTCTCAGGTGTTTGAACGCTTCAACAATGGCGTGTTTCGTCATTGACTGCAGCCACAGCCGCTCGATCGGTTTTTTGGATTTAACCGCTTCGACGATATAGCGGAAAATCAGCTCGCCCTCTCGTCCCGCATCGCATGCGTTGATGAGTTTGTCTACTTCCCGGCTCTTGATCAGTTTCTTAAGTGAGTTGAGTTTTGCTTCGGATTTTTTAATCGGCGAGAGATCGAAGTGCGAGGGAATGACCGGCAGATGCGCAAAGCTCCATTTGCCTCTTTTGACTTCATATTCCGGCGGCTCTTTCAGCTCGAGCAGGTGGCCGACGGCGGACGCCACGATATAGTGTTCGCCCACATAATGATCGCCTTCTTTTTTAAGCCCGCCGATAGCTCTGGCAATGTCTGCGGCGACTGAAGGTTTTTCAGCAATAACTAACGATTTACCCATGATGAAAACTCAAAACATTCTTTTTTTAAATTAGCACTTTTTGGGATGACTGCAACCAATTGACTTTTGGGAGATTTACAATCTTCTGTAAGCGTTCGAGACGCAGCTCGTTTAAAATGCTGCGGCTCTGAGAGAGCGCTGATGATTAAGATTTAGTTGAGAGGATTACTTTGGCCATTCTTCCTATTTTGAAATATCCGGATCCGCGGTTGAAGACGAAAGCCGCAAAAGTGACAGAGTTTAACGAAGAGCTTGAAAAGCTGGCTTCCGATATGGCTGAGACGATGTATAAAGCGCCTGGCGTGGGACTTGCCGCGACGCAGGTTGATCGTCACATCCGCCTAATTGTGATTGACGTCACGGAAGAAAAGAATGATTTAAAGATTCTCATTAATCCGGAGATTGTTTCTTCAAGCGAAGAGACCAAGCCTTGGGAAGAAGGCTGTCTTTCCGTACCCGGTATTTACGATAAGGTGACGCGTCCGGCCAATGTCCGAGTGCGCGCTCAGGATCTTAAAGGCAACAGTTATGAAATGGACTGTGACGGCTTGCTCGCGGTTTGTGTTCAGCATGAAATGGACCATCTTGACGGAGTTGTTTTTGTTGATCATCTGAGCATGCTGAAAAAGCAGCGTATTCGTCACAAGATTCAAAAGCAGCGTCTTGAAGAGGCGAAAGCGGCCAAGCAGGCCGCCCGCGCCTAACAGTCCGAAGACCAGACAAGGTCGGCGATTGCGTCAGCGATCGTCTCCAAATGTATCGGCGTAAGGTCGTGTCCCATTTTCGGAAGGGACATAAATCTTGCGCCGTTAATTAATTCTGCGACTTCCTTGCCCGCGGAAAGCGGCAGCAGAGGGTCGTCCTCTCCATGGATGACTAAAGTCGGTACGGTAATCCGCGAGAGCTGCTGCGAGCGGTCGCCGCTCGCCAGAATTGCAAGCAGCTGTCTTTCTCCGGCCGCAGGATCGAGCGGGTGAGCTGCGACGTCTGCAAGCTGTCGCTCCAGATCTTCTTCCTGATACTGATAATGCGGACTTTTCAATGTCATGAAGACCTGAGTCAAACGTTTTTTCCTCTCTTGTTCGGAGTCATCTCCCAAGCTTTGGCTCAGGATAGAGTAGATCGCCTTGAGTTTGCCAAAACCCGTACGGGGATTCCCCGAAGCGGACATGATTGACGTCAGAGAGCAGACGCGGGAGGGACGGATGCCTGCAAGTATCTGTGCGATCATTCCGCCCATAGAGGCGCCCACCGCGTGAACGCGCGGCACATTTAAGTAATCCAGAAGAGCTGCCAGGTCAAGCGCCATATCTTCCAAACGATAGGGCGCGGGTACAGGCATTCTCAGCAGAGCGCGGCCGATCGCGATCGGCACCGAGGTTTGAATTTTTCTGTTGCTGAATTTCTCCGACAGACCCGCGTCTCGGTTATCCACGGTAATGACGCGCAGGCCTCTGACAAGCAGCTGCTCAATGAATTTATCCGGCCATGCTGATGCCGGCATGCTCAGTCCCATGATCAGCAGCACGGTAGGAAGCGCAGGATCACCGAGAATTTCGTAGTTCAGCTTGACGGTTTTCAGATCAACGATTGGCATATCTATGCTCGGAAAGTAACTGATTGGATTATGAAACATCCGCACGTGTCATACAATCAGACTTTGTCATATTCGGATATAGCCGGAGAAAGAGAAGATGAGAATTGTTTTTGCCGGAACGCCGGACTTTGCAGCCGAGGCTCTCAGAAAACTGATCGAAAGCGAGCATGAGGTCGTGCTGGTGCTGAGTCAGCCGGATCGGCCCTCAGGGCGAGGCCGAAAGCTCAAGGCAAGCGAAGTCAAGCAGACCGCTCTGAGCGCCGGAATTAAGGTGCTGACGCCGCTGACGCTTCGCCGCTCCAAGGGGCTGGAGGAAACCGCTGAAGCGATTGAAGCAATGAAAGCTGCTGACGCTGATGTTCTTGTGGTTGCGGCTTACGGACTCATTATTCCTCAGGAAGTGCTGGATATACCGAGAGGCGTTTCGCCGGAGCATCCGGAAATCAAGGCCGTTAACATTCACGGCAGTCTCCTGCCGGCATGGAGAGGCGCCGCTCCGATTGCACGCGCGATCGAGAAGGGAGACGCCGAGACCGGCATTACGCTCATGCAGATGGATGCGGGACTGGATACCGGGCCGATGCTGATGGAAGAGTCGGTTCCGATCACTGAGAAAGATACGGCTGAGAATCTGACGCGTGAGCTCTCTGAGCTTGGCGCCGAGATGCTGCTCCGGTATTTAGATGATCCGAACGCATATCCGCCGAGAGCGCAGCCGCAAGGCGCGACATATGCCAATAAATTGTCTAAGGAAGAAGGTCGGATTGACTGGGGACAGTCGGCTCAGGAGATCGCATGCAGAATTCGGGCATTCAATCCGGCGCCCGGCTGTTTCTTTAGTTTAAATGATGAAGTATTGAAGGCCTGGATGGCTGCTGCCGACTCGGGTAAAACGAGCTTGGCGCCGGGAACTGTTATTAGCAGCGACGCAAAAGGAATCTGTGTGGCCTGCGGCGGCGGAACGGTGCTGCGTCTGACACGTCTGCAGAGGCCCGGCGGAAAGAAACTGGACGTGCGGGACTTTCTTTCCGGTCATTCGATTAAAGCGGGAGAGATTTTCAAATGAAAAGCGGCAGTTTGGCTGAGGCGCTGGTTCGATCCGCGGCGCCCTGGATCAGTATCAAAGGCGGAGTTTCTCTTGATAAGGCGCTTAGTGAAATTCCCCGAGACGCTGCTTATCGGGGCGCCTGTCAAAACCTGCTTTACTGCGTCAGTCGGCGCAGGGCTTTTGCTGAAGCCGCTGTCGCAAAATTGGTCAGCAGGGCGCCCGATGCGAAGACCGCGGCGCTGCTGGAGCTTTCGATTAGTCTTCTAAAGGAAGGCAAGGAGCAGGAATTTACCGTCTGCAACCAAGCGGTTATCGCGGCGAAGTCGGATCCGCAGACCATGAGAGCGGCCAACTTCGTTAATGCGATTCTGCGGCGCTATCTTCGTGAAAAACGCCGGCTGACCGATGAGCTTGAGCGCAGTCCGGTGGTCCGCTACAACGCGCCCATGTGGTGGATTCGCCGCTATGAGGCCGTTTTCGGAAAATCCTCGCGAGAGATTTTTTCGCTGCAAAGAAGGCATCCTCCCCTGACGCTGCGCGTCAACAAGAGAAAAGCCGCTCTTGAAGATGTGCTCGCGGACTACCGTGCTAAGGAAATCGTGTGTGTTCCTGAAGGTATGTACGGACTTCGCTTGGAGGAGCCGCGTCCGGTTCGGGATATTCCCGGTTTTGCCGACGGATTGGTGTCGGTCCAGGATGCGGGCAGTCAGCTTGCCGCACCGATTCTCGGCGCAAAAGACGGGATGCGCGTACTGGACGCCTGTGCTGCGCCCGGCGGGAAAACCGCGCATATTTTGGAGCTGGCCGATGTGGACTTAACCGCATTGGAAATTGATCCTCTGCGGGCCGTCCGCATTACTGAAAATTTGGATCGGCTGGGTTTGAAGGCGAACGTCCGAGTTGCGGATGCGTCGGATATTCAGTCCTGGTGGGACGGCAAACCGTTTGACAGAATTCTTTTGGATGCTCCGTGCACGGCTTCCGGAATTGTTCGCAGACACCCGGACATTCCGTGGTCCCGCAAGCCTGAAGATATTGCTCAGCTGGCTCGTACTCAGGCAAAGCTTTTGGAGAATTTATGGCCTCTTCTGGTAAAAGGGGGAAGAATTCTTTATGCTGTATGTTCAGTGTTTTCTGAGGAAGGTCCTGCACAGATAGAGTCGTTTTGTTCCAAGCATCCGGACGCCAAACTGATTCCTATCGGTCCTGACAAGGAGATTCTCCTGAGTCTGCCGCCTGCTGAAGGCGTTCAGGATAAGCCGGAATTCTTCCCGAAGACGCATGATGGATTTTTCTACGCGCTTATAGAGAAGATTTAATGTTATTGAAGAAGGTTGTTCTGGCTGCCGCGCTTGTGCTGAGCGCGGTCGGTCAGGCGTATTCAGCGTCGGTTGAGCCGGTGACGGCGGAGATTTCTGCGCAGCGGACTCCGTCGAGCGGGCTGTTCTTCAATGGCGAGTTTAATTTTGAGCTGACCGACGAGCTTATGGATGTTCTTCTGCGCGGGATTACGCTCAGCTTTGTTCTGGAAGTTGAAGTTGAAAAAAAGCGCTGGTATTGGTTTGATCGTGACATTGCCGGCGCATCTGAGCACATTCGCCTGAGCTTCAATCCGCTCACACGCAAATACAAGCTCAGCATCGGCGGCATGACGCAAAGTTTTGAGTCGCCCGCGGCCGCGCTCGCCATGATGAAAAATGTCTCCAACCTCTATTTAGGATCGTATCGGGAATTAAATCCGGAGGGCTACAGCGCAAAAGCACGATTTTACCTTGACACAAGCAAGCTGCCTAAGCCCTTCCAGGTTACGCTCCGTCGCGAAGACGGCTGGAATGTAGACAGCGGTTGGTTCCCTGTCAAAATAACCCGTTCGGAGGGCTGAGTTGTCAAAGTATCTCAGATTGGCTCTGTTGGCTTTAATAGGGCTTAGCTGTGTGCTTTTATTTCTTCTGGTGAGTGCAAGCCAGAACACGGTATTTTTTGAAAAGTACTATACCGTTCTCCTGTATATCAACACCTTTGTGATGCTCGTGTTCATGGGCATGGTCGGCGCGCTTCTTTACCAGCTTTACCGCAATGCGAAGCGAAAAAAATACGGTGTCAAAATTCTTTCGAAATTTGCGCTTGCGCTCGGGCTGACCGGTGTGCTTCCCGGAATCTTGATTTTTGCTGTTTCTGTTCAGTTTCTTCACCATTCCGTGGATTCCTGGTTCGACGTCAGAGTGGAACGCGCTCTGGATTCAGGTCTTACGCTCGGCCGCGAAGTGCTTGAGAATTTCCAATCCAATGTGCTGGTGAAGGCTCGTAAAATTTCAGCAGAAATCGCAGAAACTCCGCCCTCCGGCTGGCTCGCCGTGCTGGATGCCGCACGGGAGCGCGAGGGGGTGCAGGAAGCAGTGCTGATCACCTCAAGCGGCAATCTCTTAGCCGTTTCCGGCAGCTCCTTTGGCAAACTGGTTCCGACCGTTCCTTCGAATCGAGTGCTGCAGGCGGCGCGTACGCATGGTTTTTGGCAGACGATTGATGACAATAATCCGGGACTTCAGAGAGCTCAGGTCGTGATTCCTATCCCGACGGCTGACGGTTCGATTTCGCTCGCGCTGCGTTCGCAGAAGGATATTTTTATGCTGGATGCTCCTTCTTCCGGCAGAGAGTCTGTTTTTCTCGAACTGATTGACAATGTCCCGCCCTCGCTTGCAAGCAATGCCGAGACGCTGATGAACGGTTATCGGGATTATCAGGAAATGGTTCTCGCCCGCAGCGGCCTTCGCAACATTTACTCCATCTCACTGACGCTGGTGCTTCTGCTTTCCATGTTTGGCGCGATAGCGATTTCGGTGATTATGGCCAACCGCATCAGCAAACCGCTGATGCTGCTTCTGGAAGGCATTCGGCGAGTCGGCGCCGGCCAGTATGAGCAGCTTCCCGAGGTGAGGACAAACGATGAAGTCGGGGAGCTTGCCCGTTCGTTCAACACAATGACCGGGCAGCTTGCACAGGCGCGGGAAGATCTGGAAAGCCGCAGTGAAGAACTGGGTCAGGCCAAAGAATACCTGGAACGAATTCTGGCAAAGATGTCCTCCGGTGTGATTGTGCTCAGCAGCCACAGCCAGCTGATTTCCGCCAACTCAGCGGCTTCCAGAATTCTCGGCATCAATCTCACCGAGTGCTTAGGCGCTCTGCTGAAGGACATCATGCCGGCCTTCGCGTCGGTGGTGAGTGAAAAGCTTGCGCTCTGCACAGAAGAGAACTCTGACATTTCGATTCAGTGTGAATATCAGCGGCCGGACAAACTTCAGGAAAAGCTCAATATTTTTGCGAGAGCGACTCGGCTGACGCTTGGCGAAGACAAAGGATATCTGCTGGTTTTTGACGACGTCACCGCGCTTGCGGCCGCTCAGAGAACGGAGGCATGGGGCGAGGTGGCCCGTCGTCTTGCCCACGAGATTAAGAATCCGCTGACGCCTATCCAGCTTGCCGCCGAGCGACTGGAGATGAAGCTTAAGGATAAGGTTCAGGGACGGGATCAGGAAATTTTGGAAAGGGCGACCAAAACCATTGTCAGCCAGGTCACGGCAATGAAGCAGATGGTTAATGATTTTCGCCTGTATGCAAAGATCGGAGCGCCGCATTATGACCGTCTGGACCTCACTGTTTTTATTGAGGAAGTGGCTCATTTCTATCAGGCGGCCGGGATTCGCGTTCAGCTGGCTCTACAGGAGCCGATGCCCGCGATTGAGGGGGATGCAAATCAGCTTCGTCAGGTATTTCATAATTTGTTCTCCAATGCGATGGAGGCGCTTCCTTCCAAGGAGCAGCTAGTGGTTTCGATCCGCACCTCGGTGATAAGGAACGAGACAAGCGGAGAGGCCGAGGGCGTCAGCCTGGAAGTAAGCGATAATGGTCCGGGGTTCACCAAACAGATTCTGGAACACGCGTTTGAGCCCTATGTGACGACAAAGTCTTCCGGCACAGGTCTGGGCCTTGCCATGATCAAGAAGATCGTTGATGAGCACGGAGCGTCGGTTACCGCGGTGAATTTAACGGATGAAAAGGGAGAGGTTCGCGGAGCCGCTCTGTTTTTTGTTTTTAGAAGGCTTTGGACCGTTTAGGAAGAATTCGGACTTGATAGAATAGAAGTCCATAGAGAAGTAAGAATTATTCAGAAAGTAAAGATTTTATGGCAGTTGTTTTAGTTGTAGACGACGAAATCGGCATTCGCGAACTTTTGTCAGAAATTCTCTCTGATGAGGGTTACGGAGTTCTTCTGGCGGAAAACGCCAGTGCGGCACGAGCTGCGATGAACCAGCATCCGGATTTGGTCCTTTTGGATATCTGGATGCCGGATAACGATGGGATTTCTCTGCTGAAGGAGTGGAGTTCGAGCGGACAGCTGACAGCGCCTGTGATCATGATGAGCGGTCATGCCACTCTGGATACAGCCGTTGAAGCGACCAAATTCGGCGCTGTGGATTTTCTGGAAAAGCCGATTGCGCTTTCTCGTCTGATCAGCGCCGTGAAGGAAGCTCTGCAGAAGAGTTCTAAGGAGCCCAGAATCGGAGACTCTCAGGCCTCCGCGCGTATTGATGCGCTGCGGGATACGACGGTTTATGCGCATCCGTTCCTGGCTTCCGGAAGCTCTTACCGATCTTCCGGTTCTCATTCCGCGGATGCCCGAGTGACGGCAATTTCGGATCAGCCTCCGCGCACCAGCGCAGAGGACACCAAAGCGCTGCTGGGTCAGGTGGACTTTTCCGCTCCGCTCAGAGAAGCCAGAGATCAATTTGAGCGGCTTTACTTCTTGAATCTGCTGAAAAGAGAAAACAATAGTATTTCGCGTGTTGCCGCATTTGCCGGATTAGAGCGCACGCATCTGTATCGAAAGCTTAAGCAGCTGGGAATTGAGATTGGAAAGACGGTGAGAGCCCGCGAGTAGCCTCCCGAAGACCTGATCTCCGGCAATGGAGCAATAAATGAGGATTCTCATAGTTGGAGCGGGGAAAGTCGGTTCTTCCGTTGCAGGGAATTTAGTGTCTGAGTCCAACGACATTACGATTGTTGATACAGACAAGGACCGCATAACAGACATTCAGAATAATTACGACCTTCAGGGCATCGTAGGCGACGCGACGTCTCCCTCTGTTCTTGCCGAGGCCGGAGCGGTGGACGCGGACATGATTATTGCCGTGACCGCTAATGACGAAACCAATCTCGCCGTAACTCTGATTGCCGAGCAGCTTTTTAATGTTCCGTCGCGCATCGCGCGTGTGCGCAATGATGAGCTTCGTGAATATCCGGCGCTTCTGTCGACTGCGGGGTTTCGTGCGACTTCCGTTATATGGCCGGAAGAGGCGATCACGAATTATATTGTTCAGCTGATTACCTATCCGGAAGCGCTGCAGGTCATTGAGTTTTCCGAGGCGGACGTCATTTTGATGTCCGTTAAAGTCGTGAGCGGGGCCAAGATGTGCGGCCAAACGGTTGACACTATTCATAGTCTGCTGCCGCGCGTAAAAGTTCAGATTGTTTCCATCTACCGACAAAAATACCGTCTGGATGATATCCGCGGCAACACTGTGATTGAGGCGGGAGACGAGATTTTCTTCCTCACAACCAAGGACAGCGCGATGGACGTTGTCAAAGTACTTCGTCAGCGGGTACGTCGTTCCGATCGCGTCATGATTGTCGGCGGTGACAGCTTAGGGCTGCAGCTTGCCAAAGCGCTCGACGATGTGGAGACAGCCTCCGGAGATGTCTACAACGTCAAAATCATTGAGCCGGACTTGGAGCGCTGTCAGTTCCTGTCGCAGAACCTTTCAAGTTCCGTTCTGGTGCTTCACGGAGATATGACGGACGAAGGTCTTTTTGTGAATGAAGGCATTGCGAATACCGATTTATTTATTGCCGTCAGCAGTGATGACGAAGACAACATCATGTCGTGTCTGCTTGCGAAGAAATTGGGTGCGCATCGTGCCATTACGCTGATCAACCGTGCTGACTACATTGATTTGGTTGAGGGCACCAGTATTGATATCGCGTTTTCTCCAACGGAAGCGACGCTTTCGGATTTGCTGCGTCACATTCGTCAGGGCGATGTTTTGTCTGCGCACACGCTGCGCAGAGGCGGAGCCGAAGTGATGGAAATCGTCGCACACGGCAATGAGAAGAATTCAAAGATCATAGGACGGCATGCCGCTCAGATTTCCATGCCAGACGGCACTTCGATCGGATGTGTGCTTCGTAAAGTGAACGGCATCTTTGAAGTGTTTATGGCCGATAAGGACCTCGTTATTCAGGACGGGGACCAGGTGATTGTGTTTATGGGCAGCAAGCGGCAGATTTCTGATGTTGAGAAACTATTTGCTCCATCAGTAGGTTTCTTTTAATCATGACGATGCTGCCGCCCGTACTCAGACTCATGCTTCTGCCCGTGCTCAACGTGCTTGGGCCGATTTTGGTGGGATTTTCTCTATCGATGCTGATCCCGCTTGCATTATCTTTATGGAAAAACGACGGAGCTGAGGCCGGTTTTGAGATCGCGTTCTGCATTACTTTCTTTACCGGGCTATTTTTGTGGCTGAGCACGCGCCGGTTTAAGCGTGAGCTGATTCCAAGAGACGGTTTTCTGCTGGTCACGATGGCATGGGTGCTTCTTGCGCTCGCCGCGACGATCCCGCTCTATGTCAATATTGAAAATATTTCCTTCATACATGCGTTTTTTGAAGCGACATCCGGGATTACGACGACTTGCGCGACGATTCTCTCGGGGCTGGATCGTCTTCCGATCAGTGTCAATTTCTGGCGCTGTTTCCTCGCATGGATGGGCGGTATTGGAATCCTGGTGACGGCCGTGGCGGTTTTACCGCTCTTGGGCGTGGGCGGCGCTCAGATCTTTCGCGCCGAGTCTACAGGGCCGCTCAAAGAAGGGCGCCTAACGCCGAGGATCGCCGATACTGCCAAAGCGTTCTACAACATTTACTTTGCGATTTCCGTCGTTTGCGCAGTTTGCTATCACTTTGCCGGCATGGACTGGGATGATGCGATCATGCATACCTTTACGACGGTTTCTTTAGGCGGGTATTCCTCGCATGACGCGAGTTTCGCCTATTGGTCGAGCCGGACGGTGGACTGGGTCTGCGTGATCTTTCTGATTATCGGCGGCATTAACTTCTCCATGCACTTTACCGCCTGGAGGAAGCTCTCGTTCAGAACCTATCTGAAGGACGCGGAGACATGCGGATGGATCCTGACGATTGTTCTGCTCTCTGCGTTTATTTCGTTCCTTCTGGTTTATGACAAAACGTACGCCACAGTTTCAGACGCGATTTATTACGGCGTGACCAATACAGTTTTTGTGATTAGTACTGGCGGCTTTGCGAACACGAACTACGGTGAATGGTCGCTTGTGGCGCAGCTGCTGATTTTGCTGGCAAGCTGTTTTGCGACGTGCGCCGGGTCAACCGGCGGCGGCATCAAGATGATCCGAGCGATTGCTTTGGTGAAGCAGGGCAATCTGGAGTTCAAGAGAATTCTGCATCCGAAGATGGTTCGCCCGCTCAAGATTGGGTCTCAGACCATTGACAAGCAGGTAGTCTTCTTGGTTTTGGCCTTCCTGATGCTGTACACGATCATTGCGCTTTTCAGCACAATCACATTCATGCTTTCAGGGCTGGACGGTCTGACGGCTTTTTCGGCGGCTCTGGCGTGCCTGAACAATCTCGGACCGGCCCTTGGAAGTCTTGGGCCGGCCTATAACTTTGCGTCCCTCAACGATTTTCAGATTGCTTTCTGCTGCTTCCTGATGGTGATCGGACGCTTGGAGCTCTTTACTGTGCTCGTACTCTTCACGCGCGGTTTCTGGCGGGCTTAAACACCCCAGACGACAGGCGTATCTTCTTTGAGGCTTCTTTCGAGCATTTCAAGAAGCGGATAAGCGCGCTGAGTGAAGTAGACCGGCGCTTCGATAGCGGGTTTCTTTTCCTCATCCAGGTCTTTGCCCTCGCGGAAGCGTTTGTCTTCACGCTCGCGCAGGCCTTTGAGAAATTCTTTTTCCTTTTCCATTGCATCTTTCAGTGCGGCGATGGCGTCAGGGATCTCTTCGGGTGTGAGTACGCCTCTCAGGCCTAAAGGTTTGCCGATGACTTTAAAGATTTTTTCTGCGGTTTCGCGGAACATAAAAATTTCACCGGCGGCTTTGCTTTTAAAGGTAACAATTGCCATAAGCGTCTCCTCTGTTGGTTTTTGATATTTTATTGTTTTCTGCGCCTGTGTTGGTACGGAGTCTGTGCAAAGAAGGTTCTCTGTCTGCGAATATGGCGTACGGCAAATCTGCCGGATGAAATATATACTTTCAAGGAGTTAAACATGTTGGAAGGACAGTTATGAGCGTGAGTTTGATAATCGCGGCGCATAAGCCGATAGCGAGCGCTTTTAGGGAAGCGACTCTTCAGATTATGAAAGAGGTCCCGGATTTCATAGCTGTTGATATTGATTCGGACGCTTCGGCTGAGGCGCTTCAGAAACAGCTTTCTGAGGCATGGAATTCCATCGAGGCTGAAGAACGTGTTGTGATTCTTGATATTGAAGGTGCGACGCCCTGCAATGTGATGCGCGGATTTTGCGAAACACATCCCTGCTTATTTCTTGTGCCGCTCTCTCTGCCGCTTCTCTTTAAGATGATTTGCTATCGCTCTCTTTCTTTGAAAGAGCTTGAACAGAAGGCAAAAGAAATTGGCGTCACCGCGTATCTCATTGAAGGAAAAAAATGAAATCCATTCAGGTAACGGTATTGAATCGTCTTGGTCTGCATGCTCGTCCGGCTGCTAAGCTCACTCAGAAGGGCAATGAATTTTTAAGTGATATTCGCATTGAGAAAGGCGGCCGAAAGGTCAACGGTAAGTCGATCATGGGCGTCATGCTGCTTGCGGCTTCCAAAGGTACGGAGCTTACCGTCACAGCGGACGGAACAGACGAGGATGCGGCCTTAGCGGCGGTAAAAGAATTATTTGACAGCAAATTCGGAGAGCAGGAATAGCCATGACTGACGAAGCGGTTCGTCCCAGGCAGGAATTAAGAGGAGTCGGCGTCTCCAGCGGGATCGGCTTTGGCCAGGCCAGAGTCATGAATTCCGGCTCTCTGCAGCTTCCTCAGTATCAGATTGAGGCTTCTCAGTCTCAGCAGGAAGTGGCGCGTCTTGCCTCCGCGATTACGGCGGTGAACAAGGAGCTTGATCTGATGATCCGGCGCTCGCCCAAGAAAGCGCCCAAAGAGGTGAAAGCCTTCCTTGAAGTTTTCCGAATGCTTGTGAATGACGAGACATTGTTTACGGAAACTTCGCGTCTGATTGAGCAGAAGCTGATTAATGCCGAGTGGGCGCTCGAGCAGCATCTCGAAGAGGTCCGCAAGGTATTTGAGAATCTGTCCGACTCTTATTTGGCTGAACGCGGCGATGACATTGAGCATGTCGTCACACGGCTTCAGGAAGAGCTGACCGGCGGGCGCAGACTTGGGGAACAGGTTCGGGATGCGGCGGATGAATCTGTCATTTTAGTGACGCATGACCTTTCGTTTGCGGACGTGATCTGGCTGACCGAGTATGAGGAGCTCGATCTTGTCGGCATCGTAACGGAGAAGGGCGGCCCCACTTCGCATACCGCGGTACTTTCTCAAACTCTGTTTATCCCGGCCATTGTCGGCGTAGGCGGTGCTGTCGGGCTGATCCAGAGCGGTGATCGAGTATTTGTTGACTCGCACAGCGGAACGATTATCTGCAATCCGGATGCGAAGGAAACCAAAGAGATCGCTTCACGCGTCAAGGATCAGGAAAGAAATTATTCTCAGCGATTCAGGGCAAGAAGACGGGCGGCGCAGACCAAAGACGGTTTTCGCATGACGCTCAAGGCTAATGTCGCAATGGTTTCCGGACTTGACGATATTCTGCATCTCGGCGCGCAGGGAATAGGGCTTTTTAGGAGCGAATACCTTTTTATGGGGCGGCAGGTTCTTCCCACAGAGCAGGAGCAGTACGAAAGCTACCGCACGCTTATCGAGGGGATGGGAAAGCGTCCGGTCACGATTCGAACGATTGACGTCGGCGGCGATAAGATTTTGACTCCTGAAGCGCTTCATCAGAATGTTTCGTCCGGGGCGGAGAAGGAAGATAATCCGGCTTTAGGGCTCAGGGCAATTCGTTTTTCGCTGGTGAATCCGAATCTCTTTTTAATTCAGCTTCGTGCGATTTTGAGAGCGGCACACGGTTTTGATGTTCGGATACTTTTGCCTCTGGTGTCGAACCTTCATGAGATTGAAGAAGCAAAGCGCTATATTGCGCTGGCCAAGGCGCAACTTAGTGAAGAGCAGGTACCGTTTAATCCCGATGTGAAAGTCGGCATTATGGTAGAGCTTCCGGCGGCGGTGCTCTGTATTGAGGAATTTTTGGAAGCGTCTGATTTTATCTGCATCGGCACCAATGATCTGATTCAGTATTGTCTCGGTGTGGACCGCGGCAATGCTGCGGTGGCCCCGCTTTATGACGAACTGCATCCGGCGGTTTTGAAGCTTTTGAAGATGAGTGCGAAGGCCGCCGCCAAAGCAGAGAAACCGATTTCGATTTGCGGAGAGGCAGGCGGAAAAAGCAGACTGGTACCGATTTTTATCGGTCTGGGCATCAAGGAGCTGTCGATGGCGCCGATGAATATTCCCGAAGTGAAGGAAGCGGTTCTCGGGCTTAAGCACTCTGCCTGCGTACGTTTGGTACAGCAGCTGTCAAAAGCGCATGACGGTCCTCACGCGGCCGAGATTTTGGATCAGTTTTGGGAAAAAGAGGAGAACAGGAATGTCTGAAAAGAGTAACGCAATGACGGTTGATGAGCTTAGTGAACTCGATGAGCTGCTTGCTTCGGTGGATGAAAGTGCGGAACCGATGGACGCGTCGGAAGCAGACGGTTTTATGACCGCGATACAGCTGCTGCCGACTCTTCCCGATACCAGAAGCTGGCTTGGGCGGATTCTTTCCACGAACGGCAAAGCCTCGGCTTCTACAGGCAGTGCCTCAGAAGACAAGCGTTTGAGGGAGTTGCTCATAAAACGTTTTCGTGAAATTGGAGAAACGCTTGCCAATTCGCAGCCCCTTGATCCGATCTACTTTGATGCCGAAGACGAGCGAGGCAGAGTTTTGGAAGGAAAGGAAGCGATTAAGGCTCTGGAGCCGTTTGCCATGGGCTTTTTAGAAGCCGGTCAGATTTGGCCCGATTTCCTGGAGAAATCCGATTCTCCCAAGATTGCCCTGGCGCTGCACGGAATTCTGCGTCATCTGCCGCAGGAGAGCTTGGGGGATTTCGCAGAAACGAAACAAATCCTCGATAAGGAAGCGCCGCTTGAGGACTTGCCCGCGGCGCTCTCCGATTTAGCCAGCTGTGTCGCGGAGATCGCCAATGTGACAAAGGGCTACGCATTTCCGGAGCTTAATGAGCCGATGGAGGAAGAGAGCAAAAATTAATGCTTTGATTTCTCCAGCATCCCGATTACCGGGATGAGGATCAAGACGGGTATGCCAAGCGCCGCAGTGATGATAAAGAAATTGGCATATCCGACGCTTTCGACCATAACGCCGGAGAAACCTGCGAGAAACTTAGGCAGAATCAGCATGATGGAGGAGAAGACCGCGTACTGAGTCGCCGAATACCGGACGTTGGTGAGCCCTGAGAGGTATGCGATAAAGGCGGCGCTCGCGAGACCTCCGGAGAGGTTGTCCGCGCTTACGGTAAAGACGAGGAATGCGAGGTCATGGCCGAGGCCTGCGAGGCAGGAGAAAAGCAGGTTGGTCGCGGAGGCAAGCAGCGCTCCGATAAAAAGCGTTTTAAGCACGCCCAAGCGCAGGACGACAACTCCCCCGACGAATGTACCGACCAAAGTCATGACGACGCCGAAAATTTTCGATACAGCGGCGACTTCTTCCTTACTGAATCCGAGATCTCGATAGAAAGGATTGCTCATAACGCCCATGACAACGTCGCTGATTCGATAGGTGGCAATGAGCAGCAGAATGGCGGCCGCATGCCACTTGTAGCGATCAAAGAAGTCGGCGATCGGACTCCAGCAGATAACTTTGAGCCAGCCGATAACTTTCGCAGCGGGCTGAGGCAGAGCGTCGTGCGTTCTGACGAATTCTTTGACCTTGCTTTTGACCTCCCGCAGCTCCCTGAGTTTGTCTGCCTCATCGATTTTATTAGGGGCGGGCGAGAGAATCGAGGTAAGAAGTCCGACACCGATGGAGGCGGCCATAATCAGATAAGCGACGGTCCAGCCCTTTTGATCGTAGACGCTGTCCGGAGTCGTTTGGAAGAGCGCCGCGAGCGCGAAGGCGCCGGCTCCGGCCCAAATCATAGCGATTCGATATCCGGTTTGATAAGTCGCTGCAAGCGCTCCCTGCAGATCGGTATCCGCGCTTTCAATACGGTAGGCGTCCAGAGAAATATCCTGTGTCGCAGACGCAAAGGCGGTCAGAAACGCAAAGAACGTCAGCAGCGGCAGATGGAAGCGAGGGTCGGAAAAAGCCATGCCCGAGAGAGAGAGCATCAGCATGAGCTGCGAGAGGATCAGCCACGTGCGCCGCTGTCCCAATTTCGCGGAGAAGTAGGGAATTTTGAGATTATCGACGAGGGGCGCCCACAGCCATTTGCATCCGTAGACCAATCCGATCCAGGACATGAAGCCGATGGTTTTAAGGTCGATTCCCGCCTCGCGCAGCCAGAATCCAAGAGTACCGAGGACAAGCAGCAGAGGAAGTCCTGCGGAGAATCCGAGGAAAAACATTCTCAGACATACCGGCTGCAGATAAATGCGGAACGCGCCGAACCAATTCTGAAGTTTTGAGCCGAGGGTGCTCATCCCGTGATCTCCGAGGCTGACGCGACCCAGCGCCATTGGCCGGCCGCCAGATCTGCCGGGAGTTTAAGGCGTCCGAACTGTACGCGTTCAAGTGCCGTGACTCGGTTTGAGACCGCAGCCAGCATGCGTTTTACCTGATGATATTTGCCCTGCGCGAGCGTGAGCTCGATAACATTGTCTGTGATCTTTACGCAGGAGCCGGCTTTGACTTCCGCTTTTTCATCCTTGAGCAGCACGCCTTTGAGCAGCGTACTGATCTGGTTGTCCGTAATCGGATGCTTGAGTGTGACTCGGTAGACCTTGTCAACATGTTTTTTAGGGTGTGTCAGGCGATGAATGAGTTTGCCGTCGTCGGTAAAAAGGAGCAGTCCGGTTGTGTCTTCGTCAAGTCGTCCCACCGGCTGCAGTTTTCGGGTTCTAAGCGGCGGCGGGAGCAGGCTGATCACGGAAGGATGGTGCAGCGGCTTGAGTGAGCATTCGTAGTGCTCAGGCTTGTTCATCATCACGATGGCTTTCTCGTAGTAAGGCCAAGCGGTGCCGTCAACGGTAAAGACGAGATCCTTCGTGTCAATATCTTCATCAGGGTCTTCGACAGGCATGCCTGCGGCGGTGAACTTGCCAAGCAGTATCAGGCCCCGACATTCATGACGTGTGCCGAAGCCTTGAGAGAAGAGAATCTGTTCTGCTTTCATTTGATATCGAAATCGTAGACAACGGTGAGAGGCGCGTGATCCGAAAAGCGTTCATCGCGGTACACGTCGGTTTTGGAGGCTTTTGCTGCAATCAGCGGTGTCGCAATCTGATAATCGATACGCCAGCCGACGTTGTTTTGACGCGCTCTGCCGCGATTGCTCCACCAGGTGTATTGGTTAGGCCGGGGATCAAGCTTACGGAAGACGTCTGTCCAGCCGTTGGCAAAGAGATCAGTGAGCCATTGACGCTCTTGCGGAAGGAACCCGGAGTTTTTGAGATTTCCTTTCCAGTTTTTGATATCGATTTCCTTGTGCGCGATATTGACGTCGCCGCAGAGGACAACTTCCCGTCCGTCGGCTTTTAGTGTGTTTAAGCGGTCCAAAATGACATCGAGGAAGCGGAATTTTGCCTGCTGACGTTCCTCTGAAGAACTTCCTGAAGGGAAATAGATGGAGACGACGATCAGGTTCTTAAAGCGTACTTCAACATACCTTCCTTCACGATCGAACTCTTCGCTGCCGAATCCGATAATGACTTCATCCGGTTCTTTTTTGGTCAGTACCGCGCACCCCGAATAGCCTTTTTTTTCCGCACAGTGGAAGTATCGAAAGGAGGAGGGTCCGAGAGTAAGTTCTTCGGGGACCTCGTGATCCTGAGACTTGAGCTCCTGAATACAAACGATGTCAGCGTCCTGCGCAGAGAGCCAGGATTGAAAGCCTTTTTGGACAGCACTTCTGATGCCGTTTGTGTTGGCGGTAATGATTTTCAGCACGTTGGTACCCGTTGATAAAGATGCTGTCTATATTACAACGGCCGTGAGAGCTGAAAGAGCTCGTCTTTGTAACGGGAAAATAACTTCGGAGCCGCTAAAATTAAGCTTTCTTTCCTCAGCAAGTTCCTGACAACATTATGTCCAAACTTCAACATAAATTTATTGAGTTTTGTATTGATTCGGACGTTCTCCGCTTTGGAGAGTTCAAAACCAAGGCAGGGCGTCTCTCGCCTTATTTTTTCAATGCCGGTTTGTTCTACACCGGCGCTTCGCTGCGTACGCTTGCGGATTTCTACGCCAGAACGCTTATTGAAGCGATTGAACAGGGACGCATTCAGTGCGACATGCTCTTCGGACCTGCTTATAAAGGCATTACGCTTGCCGCGGCGACAGCAATCCGCATGTCCGAGCTCGGTCATGACATTCCCTTCGCATACAACCGCAAAGAAGCCAAAGATCACGGAGAAGGCGGCAAGGTTGTCGGCGCTCCTTTAAAAGGGCACGTGGTGATCATTGATGACGTTATTTCCGCTGGAACTTCCGTCAATGAGTCGGTCAGAATTATTGAAGCGAGCGGGGCTTGCCCGTCCGGAGTTTTGCTGGCGCTTGACAGGATGGAGTGCTCGGGCACCGCTGAAGACGTCGGAGAGCGTTCGGCAGTTGAAGAAGTCGAACACAAATACGGGATGTCGGTCGTTGCGATCGCCAATCTTGCGGACCTGATGGAATATCTGAAGGAATCCGATGTAAAAGAGCTGTCGGCTTATAGTTCGGCTATTTCCGACTACCGCGCGCGTTACGGCGTTAAGTAAACAAAAGACACAAAAAAGCCGGCGTTAAAACCGGCTTTTTGTGAGCTTGTTTACTGAGCGAGCTTTGCTCTCAGAATTTCATTGACCTGAGCCGGATTGGCCTTGCCTTTTGTCGCTCTCATGGTCTGACCGACCAGAGCGTTGAAAGCCTTTTCCTTGCCCGATTTGAATTCTTCGACCATCTTCGGGTTGGCGGCAAGCACTGCGTCAATAGCCGCCTCGATGGCGCCGGTATCCGAGATTTGCTTCAGGCCCAGCGTTTCGATCAGTTCATCAACTTTGTCGCCCTTCTTTTCCCAAATCGCGGAGAAGACGGTACGCGCACCTTTCTGATTGATTGTGCCGTCGCTGTAGCGAACAAGAATATCGCCGAGCTGTTCGGCTGAGACCGGGCTTTCTTCGATCGAAAGCTCAGCGGCGTTGAGCTGAGCCATAACTTCGCCCTTGACCCAGTTGGCCGCGATCTTCTTGTCTTTGAGCTTAGCGGCTGCTTTCTCAAAGTACTCGGTGAGCGGACGGTGAGAGATCAGCTGCAGGGCGTCGGCTTCGCTGATGCCGTATTCGTTGATGAGACGCGCAAGCGTCTTTTCAGGAAGTTCAGGCATAGAGGCGCGAACCTCTTCGATCCATTCGTCGGAAATTTCAAGCGGGAGAAGATCCGGATCCGGGAAGTACCGGTAGTCCATCGAGTCTTCCTTCGTTCTCATTTCGCGTGTTTCGTCATTGTCCGGGTCATAGAGGCGTGTGGCCTGTACCACTTTTCCGCCTTCACTGATCAGTCCAATCTGGCGGCGAACTTCGTAGTCGATAGCGGCCTGAAGGAATTTAAAGCTGTTCAGGTTTTTAATTTCGCAGCGGGTTCCGAATTCTTTCTGGCCCTTGGGTCGGACAGAGACGTTGGCGTCGCAGCGGAAATTACCTTTCTGCATATCGCCGTCGCTGACGCCGATCCACATAACGAGTTCATGCAGCGCTTTTGCGTATGCAACGGCTTCTGCGGAGCTTCTCAGTTCCGGTTCCGTAACGATTTCCAAAAGCGGCGTTCCGGCACGGTTCAAATCGATACCGGTTTTTCCATGCACAATGCCGTGAACGCTTTTGCCCGCGTCTTCTTCAAGGTGCGCGCGGGTCAGATTAATAGTTTTTTGGTAGGTGCTTCCATCGGGGTTTTCGACCTGGAAGCTGACTCGTCCGCCGATGACAACGGGCAGTTCGAACTGGCTGATTTGATAGGCCTTCGGTAAATCCGGGTAGAAATAATGCTTACGGTCGAAGACGGAGCGGTTTGCGACTTTTGCGTCGATTGCAAGGCCGAAACGAATCGCCTTTTCCACAGCGCTCTTATTGAGGACCGGCAGGCAGCCGGGGAGCGCCAGATCGATCGGGCAGGCATGTGTGTTCGGTTCTGCGCCGAAAGAGGCGGAAGCGCCGGAGAAAATCTTAGATTTTGTTGAGAGCTGGACATGTGTTTCCAGCCCGATAACTACTTCCCATTCCATGTTTGTATTCCTTCCTAGTATCCGGCGGGGACAAGTTTATGCCAGTCAGTCGCCTGCTGATAGGCATGCGCGGTACCGAGCAGGCGGCCTTCTTCGCACTTGGGCGCGATCAGCTGCAGACCGTAAGGCAGTTTGCCTTCGCTCATACCGCAGGGCAGGCTGAGGCCGGGCAGTCCTGCAAGAGATCCCGGGACGGTGTACAAGTCGCTCAGGTATAAAGAGAGCGGATCGGCTTTAGCATCGAAGCGGAAAGCGGCATCTGTGGAGACCGGTGCGGCGATGACATCGCATTCGTTCTTAAAGATCGCATCAAACTCTTGAGCGATCAGGCGGCGTACCTGCTGAGCCTTGATGTAGTAGGCGTCGTAATAGCCGTGCGAAAGAACGTAAGTGCCGATCAGAATACGGCGTTTCGGTTCAGGGCCGAAGCCTTCATCACGGCTCTTTTTGATCATGTCGAGAAGATCGTTATAGTCTTTCGCACGATGTCCGTAGCGGACGCCGTCAAAGCGGCCGAGGTTGGAGCTTGCTTCCGCGGGCGCGATGATGTAGTAGACAGGAACGCCGAGGTTGGCTTTGTCGAGTTTGATATCGACGAGAACAGCGCCGAGACTTTCGTAAACGGAAAGTGCCTTGTAAATGGCGTCGCGCAGGCCCGGTTCGGCCTTATCGATCCAGGCGCGGGGAACGCCGATGCGCAGACCCTTGACGCCGGCATTCAGACCGACTGTCAGGTCTTCGGGCGGCAGTTCAATGCTGGTAGAGTCGCGCTTGTCAAAACCGATCATTTCAGAAAGAACAATAGCGCAGTCTTCAGCGCTTTGAGCGATGATGCCGGCGGTATCCAGACTGGAGGCAAATGCGATCATGCCCCAGCGGCTCGGTCTGCCGTAAGTCGGTTTAATACCGGTGACGCCGCAGAAAGCCGCGGGCTGACGGATTGAACCGCCCGTGTCGGTGGCTGTTGCAGCAGGCGCGATGCGCGCGGCGACGCAGGAGGCAGAACCGCCTGATGAGCCGCCGGGGACCGCGTTGGCGTCCCAGGGATTGTAGGTTTTGCCGTAAGCGCTGTTGGCGGTTGTTGAACCCATAGCGAATTCATCGCAGTTGGTTTTGCCCAGACAGACAAAGCCGGCGTTCTGAAGTCGTTCGACGACGGTCGCGTCAAACGGGCTCATGTAGTTTTCCAGCATTTTGCTGGCAGCGGTGCTCGCCCACTTGAGCGTCACAAAAATATCCTTGTGCGCAATCGGGATGCCGGTGAGCGGGGATGCCTCGCCTGAGCGGATTTTCTTGTCTGCTTCTTCGGCTTCCTTCAGTGTGACCTCAGGGCGCACGTCAAGAAACGCGTTGAGAGAGCTTGTTTTTTCGATTTTATCGAGGTACGCCTGAGCGACTTCCTTAGCAGAGACTTCTTTTGCAGTCAGGAGCTTTTTCAGCTCGGCGACAGTGGAATGTGTGAGATCAGTCATTTTATTCAATCACCTTTGGAACCAGGAATAAGCCGTCCATGACGTCCGGAGCATTCTGCATATTTTCTTCTCTGCGGTTATGTTCCGTGACTTCGTCTTCACGAAGTCTCTGAGCGCCCCCGAACGGGTGCGGCATGGGCTCTACGCCTGTGGTGTCGATGGACTGAATCTGTTCGACCATGGACAGAATGTCATTAAGCTCGACCATAAGTTTTTCGGCGTTTGCGTCCGAAAGGTCGATGCGCGC
This sequence comes from Parasutterella muris, assembly GCF_943193095.1. Taxonomy (NCBI): domain Bacteria; kingdom Pseudomonadati; phylum Pseudomonadota; class Betaproteobacteria; order Burkholderiales; family Sutterellaceae; genus Parasutterella; species Parasutterella muris. The sequence goes on from NZ_CALPCV010000001.1 coordinate 42,100, forward strand.
CAGATCAGAAATTCTGCGCACGTCATTGATGGTTAAAGACATGAACTTCCTAAAAAATGAATGAGTTTTTGCAATAACTGTTGTTTCTGCAAGTAACAGCCGGCCTCCGTCAGGGGCCTAAAATACCTTTTTTAGTCTATCATTTACGTTTGCCCTTCGTTCGAATTGGGCGGTTACTAAATATGTGCCAAGGTGGAGTGGCAGGGGGACTACATGTTCGGTGGTTTAAGGAACTTTTTTTCTAATGATTTAGCGATTGACTTAGGAACAGCCAATACGCTTATTTATTGTCGCGGCAAAGGAATGGTTCTTGATGAACCGAGTGTTGTGGCCGTGCGAACAGACAAAGGAAATTCAGGAAAGCTCGACGTCAGAGCGGTTGGTAAAGAAGCAAAGAACATGCTTGGCCGCGTTCCGGGCAACATTGACGCAATTCGTCCGATGAAGGACGGCGTTATCGCGAATTTCACGGTTACTGAGCAGATGCTCAAGAGTTTTATCAAGAAAGTGCATACCCCCAGCATTTTCACGCCTCGTCCCAGAATTGTCATTTGCGTCCCCTACGGATCTACCCAGGTTGAGCGCCGCGCGATCAAAGAGAGTGCTGAAGCAGCCGGTGCCAAGCAGGTTTTTCTGATTGAAGAACCGATGGCGGCCGCGCTCGGCGCAGGTCTTCCGGTTAGTGAAGCGGCCGGTTCCATGGTGATTGATATCGGCGGCGGCACAACTGAGGTCGGAGTGATTTCTCTGGGCGGCATTGTTTACGCCTGCAGCGTACGCGTGGGCGGCGATAAGTTTGATCAGGCGATCATTGATTACATCCGCCGCAACTACGGCATGCAGATTGGCGAGCCGACGGCTGAACGAATCAAAAAAGAAATCGGTTCGGCATTCGTTTCCAGTGAAGTGCGCGAGTTTGAGGTCAAAGGCCGCAATCTTGCGGAAGGTGTGCCTCGTTCATTTACGATTTCCAGCAACGAAGTGCTTGAAGCGCTTACCGAACCGCTGAATCAGGTTGTCGGAGCGGTCAAAAAGGCGCTTGAGCAGACGCCTCCAGAGCTTGGCGCGGACATTGCCGTACGCGGTCTGATGCTGACCGGCGGCGGAGCTCTGCTGAAGGACCTGGATCGTCTTCTGATGGAAGAAACCGGTCTTCCTGTCGTTGTCGCTGATGATCCTCTGACCTGCGTTGTCCGCGGCTGCGGTGTTGCGCTCGAAGGTATCGGTAAGATCGAAGATTCAATCTTCTGTTTCGGCTAGAAATAGGACAAGATGCTCGGGCCTTCAAAGCACCTGAAGTTTAATGCTCCCAGAGCTTCTTCCTTTACAAGCTTTGGTTTCTTCGCGTTTGCTGCCATTCTGATGATGGTTGTTGATCATCAAATGCAGGTGATGGAGCCTGTCCGAAGCGGTTTTGCGTGGGTTGCGGATGCCCTGCATACGGGTGTTACCGCTCCGTCCCGCGGTATTGAAGAAGCGGCGGAGTATTTTCAGTCGAAATCTAAGCTGGTTAATGAAAATGAGGTGCTGAAGAAGCGTCTGGCCGAGAGCGAAATGGAAAGGTTTCGCCTCGGGACTCTGAGCGATGAAAATCGCGTTCTGAAGGAGATGCTTCAGCAAAAGGCACTTTACCCGGTGCATTCAGTGATGTTTGAAGTTCGTCGGGCGCTCTCCGACGGCTTCACTCAGCGTTATCAGATCAACGGCGGAAGCGACGACGGAGTTGAGGTCGGGATGCCGGTTGTCACGGAAACCGGGCTCGCCGGTCAGATCATTCATGTTTCCAAGCGTTCAAGTCAGGTGCAGCTGATTCAGGATAAGAATCAGGAAGTTCCCGTTTTGTTTACAGAATCGCATGTTCGAGGCATTGTCCGCGGTACCGGAGACGGTGATACGCTGCAGAGCCGCGATTTACCGTTCAGCGACAAAATCAGGGTTGGTGAAAAGGTTGTGACTTCCGGTCTTGACGGTATTTATCCCAAAGGGATTCCAGTAGGGACCGTGACTTCCGTTCGCCCCGGCGAGGCCGGTTCTTATGTTGACGTGAGCATTGCCGCACCAAAGTCCATCGGTACGAGTGAATACGTACTGGTGATGTTTGTTGATACCGAATCCAAGCTTCCTCAGGTTGAAGAGGAGGAGCCGGCGGATCCGCAGCAGAGAAGAAAGGCCAAGCGATGAGTAATTTTTCCAAAGGCTTTAACTATCAGCGTCCGGATAAGTCAATTCATGATCCGACTTTGGCCGGACCGCTTTGGGTCTACGGTTCGCTTCTGTTGTCCTGGCTACTTGATCTGCTGCCAAGTTCGCACTGGCCGTTTTTTCCGAGTTTTCTCGTGATGACGCTGATTTTCTGGGCGATTCATCAGCCCAACAGAATTTTCTACTGGCTCGCATTCTGCTTAGGTCTTCTCACGGATGCTGATACCGGGGCCGTTTTCGGTCAGCACGCGCTGACTTACTGCGTCGTGGTATTTTGTGCTGAACTGATGAGTGTTCGGCTGCTTTGGCTCTCTCCGATCAGTCAGGCAATATCTCTGCTGCCGGTTTTTCTTCTTCCCGCGGTTTTGAAAACCGTGGAAAGCTTTCTTTTGTCTCAGCAAAGCTTTGATGCGGCATGGTTCCTCCAGGTTTTGCTGTTTATTGTCTTCTGGCCGCTGTGGGTTTGGTTTTTATCCAGACGTTTTTATCTCGGCTGAGGCCGCCTGACGCATTATGAAACGAAGGGTCCAGGAGCTCGAATCCAAACACCGGCAGCAGTTCATTAATCGCTGCTGGTTCTTTCTGTTTGTTACGCTTCTGTGTTTTGGAATACTGACGCTTCGTTTTGTGTGGCTGCAGATTATTCAGTACGACGAACTTGTCGTTAAGGCGGAAGCCAACCGGAAAACAGAAACCGCGCATCCTCCGAGGCGCGGGACTATTGTTGATAAAAACGGCGAAATTCTCGCGACGAATGATCCGATCTACACACTCGAAATTACGCCGGCAGAGACGCCGAATTTTAGAAAAACCATAGATGAACTCGGAAAAATCATCAGTATTTCCAAAGGCGATCTACGTCGTTTTAATCGTCTGAAGGATGAGCTTCCTCGTTTGAGCCCGGTGCCGATTAAGAGTGGTCTGACAGACGAAGAAGTTGCTCGGTTTACCGCTCAGTCCTGGCGATTCCCCGGCGTTGAAGTTCGTTCCCGCATGCATCGCAGGTATCCGCAGGCGGAAGCCGCGGCGCATGTCGTCGGCTATATCGGAAGAATTTCACAGAAAGATCAGACGCGCCTTGAAGAAAGCGGACGCGGTCGTGATTACTCCGGTACGCTCAATATTGGCAAGACCGGCATTGAACTCTCTTACGAGGACGAACTTCACGGCAAACCCGGTTTTGAAGAAATTGAGGTCCGCGCCTCAGGCCGTCCCATTCGTTCGCTGTCAATGACTCAGCCCAAGACCGGGAATCATTTGGTTCTGACGCTTGATATGGGCCTGCAGCGCATGATCATGAAAGAGCTAGGAGACAGAAGAGGCACGGTCATTGCCATTGAGCCGAAGACCGGAGATGTGCTCGCCTTTGTTTCCAATCCCAGTTTTGATCCGAACCTATTTGTTGACGGTATTGATCAGGAGACCTGGGACAAGCTGAACCAGGACGAAGACAAGCCGCTCATGAATCGAGCTTTGAGAGGAACTTATCCTATCGGGTCCACGTTTAAGCCCTTTATGGCGCTTGGCGCGCTGGAGATGAAAGTTCGCGATCCGAAGCGTGTCATTCAGGACAACGGCCATTTTCAGCTTGGCAATCATGTGTTTCGCGATTCCACCAAAGGGCGCGGATACGGACCCGTAGATATGCATCGTTCGATTGTTGTTTCTTCAGATGTGTATTACTACTCGCTTGCTCAGGACATGGGTATTGATCGAATTCATGATTTCATGAAACCCTTTGGTTTTGGGCAGATTACCGGGATCGATCTTGTCGGCGAAGCACGCGGTATTCTTCCTTCGAAGGAATGGAAGCAGAAGCGCTTTAAACAGCGCTGGGCGGTTGGCGATACGATTTCCATCGGTATCGGTCAGGGCTACAACTCTTTTACGATGTTGCAGCTGGCGCACGCGGTGGCAACCCTTGCCAATGACGGCATTGTGATGAAGCCGCACCTGGTGAAGAAGATTATCAACGCGGAGACCGGGGAAGAAGAGGTTATTGCCAAGGATCCGGTGGATGTGATTCCGCTCAAAAAAGAGAATGTGGATTTTATTAAGAACGCGATGCACGATGTGACGCTCAAAGGAACCGGGCGCGCGCTGTTTGCCAACGCGCCCTACACCGTCGGCGGAAAAACCGGAACCGCTCAGGTTTTAGGCATCAAGCAGGGCGCGACGTATGACAAGAACAAGATTAAGGAGTGTCATCGCGACCACTCCCTGTTTATAGCGTTTGCTCCTGTGGACAAGCCGCAGATTGCGCTTGCCATTATGGTGGAAAACGGCGGCTTCGGCGCTGCCGCGGCAGCGCCGCTTGCTCGGAAAATTTTGGATTATTACTTGGTGCAGAGCCGTATTCCCGAAGATAAGCGGGAAGGGGCCTCATCTAAAGAGGCTGGCGCAAAGCCAGCTTCAGGGAAAGCGCCCGCAAAAACTGCTGTGAAGAAGCCCGCGGCGAGGACGGACGGGAAAAACGGACAGAAGGGAGATAAACGTTGAACTCGTTGATTACTGTGCACAAAGAACCCTTCTATGTGAAGGTGCTGAAAACGTTTCTCAGTGTGTTTTTTTCGATTGACTGGACACTGCTGGCGATTGTGACGCTGCTGAGCGCCTGGGGTTTTGTGACGCTTTATTCTGCAGGCTACAGTTTCCCCTGGCGTATTGACGGACAGATTCGAAATTTAGCGGCCGCCGGAGCGGCGATGCTGGTTTTCGCCAATATTCCCATGAAATGGATGAAGGGACTCGCGATTCCTCTTTACGCGGTCGGTCTTCTTCTGTTGGTCGCAACGCTGCTTTTCGGCGTGAATACCAAGGGCGCGACGCGCTGGCTCGACATTGGCGTAGTCCGCATTCAGCCCTCGGAGATCATGAAGCTGGCGACGCCGCTTTTGATCGCCTGGTATTTCCAGATTCGCTATACCGCTCAGGAAGGCGTTCTGCGCTGGTGGGACTATGCGGTTGCGTTTGTTCTGCTTGCTCTGCCGGTTGCGCTGATTTTGAAGCAGCCTGACCTTGGCACATCTCTCTTGGTCTGCGCCTCCGGCTTTGCCGTGATCTTCTTTGCCGGACTCAGCTGGAAATTTTTACTGTTGATGATTTCGTGTGCGGCGGCTGCGCTTCCCGTTGTCTGGAGCATGATGTATGACTATCAGCGACAGCGGGTTTTGACTCTGCTGGATCCGAGTTCGGATCCTTTGGGTGCGGGTTTTCATACGCTGCAGTCAATTATTGCGATCGGTTCGGGCGGAATGACCGGAAAGGGCTGGATGAACGGAACCCAGGCGCATTTGGATTTTATTCCTGAGCGAACCAGTGACTTTCTTTTTGCGGTATTTTCCGAGGAGTTCGGTTTTTTCGGAGATGTCGGACTGCTGCTCCTTTACACGCTGCTGATTATGCGTACGCTTTATATCGCCTCGGTCGCTTCAACCATGTTTGAGCGTCTGACAGCCGGAGCCATTGCAGCGATCTTTTTGATGTATTCCTTTGTTAATATGGGAATGGTCAGCGGGATCCTGCCCGTTGTCGGCGTGCCCCTTCCCTTTATGAGTTACGGCGGTACTGCGCTTCTGATTTTAGGCATCTGCTGCGGACTGCTGATGAAAATTTCCGCCGGACGCCGCATAAAAGAATCTTTGTACGGAGATTCTTACCGAAGTTAGCTGAATAAGAAAAAACATGAAACGACGTTATTGGCAGATACTGATTTTTTCGGCCGCGGCCTCGATTCTCGCCGGCTGCGGAACCTCACAAAAAGACGGCAAGTACTACGATAACGACGGACCGCCTTCTGCCTTAGGTACGATCGGTATGGAAACGAAGAATGCGGTGCCGAAGGTAGAGAAGCCGATTGCCGCGACGAACCGTCCTTACAAGGTCATGGGCAAAACATATGTTCCGATGACAGGAGACAAGCCTCTGGTACAGACCGGTTACGGCTCCTGGTACGGCAAACAGTTCCACGGGAAGAAAACCTCCACCGGTGAAATTTACGATATGTACGCGATGACAGCGGCGCATACCACGATGGAGCTTCCGAGCTATGCCAAAGTGACGAATCTGGAAAACGGCAGAAGCATTATTGTTCGTGTCAATGACCGCGGACCGTTTCTGCACAGTCGTGTGATTGATCTCTCTTATGCGGCCGCCTCGCGTCTCGGCTATGTCAATAAAGGAACGGCCAAAGTGAAGGTCGAACGCATTACACGAGCGCAGATCGCGGCAGGGAATATTCCTTCGACCACAAACGGCAGTGTTCTTGCTTCGATTGCCGCGCCCGTGGCGAAGAAAGTATTGTCTTCAAGCGAGAGCGGCTCAACCAAAGAGTCGGATTTTATTGCTCAGGTCGCTACTTTAGCTGCCGAAGGGGAGTCCCTTGCCTCTTCGAGTTCACCGAGTATTACCGCCGATCGCGTCATCATAGAAAAGGATCAGCCGCCGCTGAATCAGAATCCGGTTGAGCGTGTACTGGAAGCCGGGGCGCAGATCGCTTTGGAAAAAGCCGGAAATGCTGATCAAACCACCTTGAACACGTTTGAGACAGAGGCAAAAGCCGAAGTCATCAGCGCACTGAAAAAACACGCGTCTGAATCTCAGCTGGGCCAAGCAGTAAACGCGGCTTCTGCGGTTAAGCAATACGCCGTGCAGCTCGGCGTGTTCCGTTCCGAGCAGAACGCCTTAAAACTCAAGCAGCAGTTCACGGAAGTTCTTGGGGATAAAATGGGTGCGCAGGTGCGCATTGAGCTCGTTAACGGGCTTCATAAAGTGGTGGTCGGCAGCGGCATGACGGAGGCGCAGGCGAAAGCCGCGACAGCCATTGTTCGAGATGCGCTGAATATCAAGGCTTTCGTTTTAAAGGAGTAAAAGGTGCATCAGAAGATTTATGAAAGCGTAGAATGTTTTTGGCAAACATCGATGCTTGCCGCGCTGGAGGATTTCATTCGTATTCCTGCTCTTTCACCGGACTTTGACAACAGCTGGGAAAAGACCGGTCATTTGGCATTCGCGGTAGAGCAGGCGAAGGCTTGGGCGCAGAAACAGGGGATTCGAGGGCTCAAGTGCGAAATCGTGAAAGACGAGGGCTGCACGCCGTGTCTTCTTGTTGAGATAGAGCCGAGTTCTGTTGATAAATTTGAGCGTTCGGTATTCTTTTACGGGCATTTGGACAAACAGCCGGAAAACGAGGGCTGGGACGCCGACAAATCTCCGTGGGTTCCGGTGCTGCAGAACGGCCGTCTTTACGGCCGCGGTTCTGTTGATGACGGCTACGCCTTCTACTCACTGCTTGGCGCGGTTAAAGTGATGCAGGAGCTCGGTTTTGCGCATCCGAGATGCGTCGGGCTTTTTGAAACCTGTGAAGAGTCGAGCTCGCGTCACTATGAAGCGTATCTGGACAAATGCAGACAGCGCCTTGGCGACATCGGGCTGGTCATTGCGCTTGACAGCACTTGCGGTGACTACGATCGACTTTGGATCGTTCGCTCTTTGCGCGGAATGCTCGGCGGAGTTCTGAAGGTTCAGACACTGACGGAAGGCGTGCATTCCGGGGAAGCAAGCGGAATTGCGCCGAGCTCCTTTATGGTTCTGCGCAATCTTCTGGACCGACTGGAGAATTCTGCTACCGGAGAGATGCTTCCGCAAGCCTTTAAAACAGAAATTTCCGACGAAACGGTGGAAGAAAACCGGCAGGTCGCGGCGCTTTTAGGTGACGAAGTCTGGTCCCATTTCCCATTTGCGGGGGCCACTCAGCCTTTGAGCAGGGATGCTCTGACCTGTCTGCTTAACAGAGGCTGGCGTCCGGAAATGACAGTGACGGGCATTGACGGTGTGCCGAAGGTCGAAAACGCAGGCAATGTTATGCGTGTCTTTACCGCCGCAAAGATCGGCATTCGCCTTCCGCCGGGCGTAGATGCGGTTAAAGCGTCCCGCGCACTTTCTCAAATTGTGACGGAGAATCCGCCTTTTCAGGCAAAGGTCAGCTACAGCTCCACGGTAGAGAGCGACGGCTGGACAGCGCCTCAAACCGCGCCGTGGCTTCAGAAGGCATTCGAGGAGAGTTCTCAGGCCTTTTGGGGCAATGCGCCCTGTTACTTTGGAATGGGCGCCTCTATCCCGCTGCTGAATGTGTTTTCGAAGACGTGGCCTAAGGCGCAGTTTATGGTGGCCGGCGGCTTAGGTCCCAATTCGAACGCGCACGGTCCGAACGAGTCGCTGCACATTGAGTATGCTCTGAAGTTAATAGCTTCGATCGTTTGGATCGTAGCCAACTATAAGGAGTGACGTTTTGAGACGGGATGTAGTGGTTGAAGTGATCGTTCAGTATCCGAACGGATGCGAAAATTTTGCAACGAAGATGGAAGCCGAGAGATATATCAACGCCAATCTCGAAGAAGAGGTGCCGACAGCGGCTTGGGTTGAAGAGATCAACGGCAAAAAGAAATGCGATCTTCAGCTGATTGAAGAAAACGGAGAGATTCGCATCGCCGACTAAGTCGGAAGTTGAGAAAAGCCCGGCGTCGGGCTTTTTTCAATTAATCCTCACGGTTCCAATTGCTGACAAACTTTCGCAGTGATCCGACGAGGTATCCGGCTTGATATGAGCGCTCCTGAATAGCTTTGACCGCACCCTCTAAATCGATAGCGGGCAGACGTCCCGCGATGTAATTGCGAATTTCGTCACGCAGCACGTCTTCGGGCGGCCGCTTCTGCATTTCGGCCATGACATTAAGGGCGGTACGCGCCTGAGGCGGCAGACCCTGCATGACTTTGTCAACCGATTCTTTGCTGGTCAGACTCATTGGATTTTCCTCAAGGAGGGCGGCCGCGATCGGACCGCCGTGCCGATATTATCCCAGGAACTGCTGATAAGCAGGATTATCGGTTTCCTCTACGTAGGCGTAGCCGAGATTCTGCAGGAATGCGCCGAATTTTTCGCTGTCTTCCTGAGGGACCTGAAGACCGACCAGAATACGGCCGTAATCGGCGCCTTGGTTCCGATAATGGAACAGGGAGATGTTCCAGTCGGGCGCGCTCGAGGAGAGGAATTTGAAGAGGGCGCCGGGTCTTTCAGGGAATTCAAAGCGGAAGACTCGTTCGTTGACTGCCAGTTTGGAGTGGCCGCCGACCATATAACGGAGGTGTGTTTTTGCCAGTTCGTTGTCGGTCAGGTCAACTGCCGGGAAGCCGTTTTCTTCTAAGAGCTTTTTAATGCCTTGAGCTTCGCTGCGGTGTTCTGTCTGCAGGCCGACATAAATCTGAGCCTTGTCCGCATCCGAGATACGGTAATTGAATTCCGTAACGCTGCGGCTGCCAAGCAGCGAGATCAGCTGCTTGAACGCGCCTCGGCGTTCGGGAATTGTCACGGAGAAAAGCACCTCACGATGTTCGCCGAGTTCGGCGCGTTCAGCGACGAAGCGAAGACGGTCGAAGTTCATGTTGGCGCCGGAAAGAACGCCCACAAAGTTCTGGTCTTTGATGTTGTTCAGTTTGACGTATTTCTTGATGCCTGCGACGGACAGAGCGCCTGCCGGTTCGAGAATGCTGCGTGTGTCTTGGAACACATCCTTGATTGCCGCGCAAACTTCGTCCGTGTCAACGAGAATGATGCCGTCAACAAAGTTTTCGCACAGACGATAGGTTTCTTCACCGACAAGTTTAACGGCGGTACCGTCGGAGAAAAGTCCGACATCGGCAAGGAAGGTCGGTTTGCCGTTTTTGAGGGACTGATTCATAGAATCGGAGTCAACCGTCTGCACGCCGAACACTTTGATTTCCGGATACAGCGCTTTGACGTAGACGGCAACGCCGGCGAGAAGGCCGCCGCCTCCGACGGGTACAAAGACCGCGTCGATGGCGCCGTTTGCGTTCTGGGCCTGACGAATGATCTCCATGGCGACGGTACCCTGACCGGCGATGATGTCCGGATCATCGAACGGCGGAACCGGAGTCAGGCCTTCTTTGGCCTGAAGTTCAGCCGCATAGGCAGCGGCGTCGGAAAAAGAGTCGCCGTAAAGAACGACTTCACCGCCGAGTCGGCGAACCGTGTTGATTTTCAGCGCCGGTGCGGTAATCGGCATCACAATGACCGCGCGGCACTTGAGTTTGCTTGCGGCGAGTGCAACGCCCTGGGCGTGGTTGCCTGCGCTTGCGGCGATTACGCCTTTAGCGCGTTCTTCCGGCGTCAGGTTGGCCATTTTGTTGTAGGCGCCTCTCAGCTTGAAGCTGAACACGCTCTGTAAATCTTCTCGTTTGAGCATGACGTTGTTTCCAATTCGCTCGGAAAGCAGTTTGGCTTTTTGGAGCGGAGTTTCTTTTGCAACGTCATAGACATGAGCCTTGAGGATGCGACGCAGATATTCTTGTTCAAGCATTTTTTGTGATTTGTGATTGGTAAAGTTAAAAAATAGCACTAAGGCGGCCAAAAAATAAAAAAGAGCGTTTTAGTTTCTGACTCTTACTCGAGAATATTGCACAATGATGGCATGAACAGAGAATTTCCAGATGATTAAAGAGATGTCGAAAGAAAAATTGAACAACCTTAGACTGCGTGAAATTCCATATAACTACACGTCTTTTTCGGACCGGGACATTGTTGTGAGACTGCTCGGAGAAGATGCATGGAATGTTTTGGAAGAGCTTCGCGGAGACGGCCGTCCCGGAAGGTCTGCCCGGATGCTTTACGAAGTGCTGGGCGACATATGGGTTATTCAGCGCAACCCCTATCTTCAGGAGGATATGCTCTTTAACCAGAAGCGCAGAGGACTTTTGGTGGGCGCGCTTTATCATCGCATCCGTTCGATGCAGCAGCAGATCACTAAACTTGATCCGCAGTCAGCCGAAAAGGTTGAGTTTTTGGTTCAGAAGGCGCTGATTGTTATAGAGAAATTCAAGAGTTCTTTTGAGCGGTCCTGGGACTTAAGAAGGCTTGTGCTGAAGCGCCTGAAGAAGTACACGAAGAGTCAGAATATTCGCTTTGACAGTTTTTCCAGAGCGAGCCATGTGACGGATGCGACCGACTGGCGCGTGGAGTATCCGTTCGCCGTTGTTTATCCCGACCGAGAGGAAGAGGTCTCAGGTATTGTGCAGGCCTGTATCGAGATGAACTTCACCATCATCGCGCGAGGCGGCGGCACCGGATATACCGGCGGGGCTGTCCCGCTCCATCCGCGCACAATCATCATCAATACGGAGAAGCTAAACCGCATTTCCGATGTTGAATTCCGTGCGCTCGACGGCCTTGAAGGAAAGCATGCGACGATTTTTGCCGGAGCAGGCGCCGTCAATAAACAGGTTGCCGAAAAAGCAGCCTCCGAGGGCTGGGTGTTTTCTGTTGATCCCAACTCCAACTACGCCTGCACGATCGGAGGCAATATCGCCGAAAACGCCGGCGGCAAGAAGGCGGTTCTGTGGGGAACAACCGCCGACAACGTGTATTGGTACCGAATGGTTGATCCCAACGGTGACTGGATTGAGGTGACGCGCGTCAACCACAATCTCGGCAAAATCCACTTACAGGAAGATGTGGTTTTCGAGGCTGTTTGGAAAAAAGGCGGAAGCGCGCCGGAGAAAGCCGCCGAGATTCGCCGCAGGACTTATCGGATCAAAGGCAGCACAATCCGTAAGCCGGGCTTGGGCAAGGACGTGACGAATAAATTCTTTGGCGGAGTTCCCGGACTGCAGAAAGAAGGCTGCGACGGCATTATCACATCCGCCCGATTTATCGTGCACAAGATGCCCGCGTTCACTCAGACCGTATGCTTGGAGTTCTACGGAGCGGCAAGCAACGCGGGTCCGGCTATTTATCAGATTTCTCAGCTCTTTGAGCCCCAGCCCGAGGGCGTGATGCTTGCCGGTCTTGAGCATCTCGATGATCGTTATCTTCATGCGATTAACTATGCACCAAAGAGCGGAAGAGGGATCTACCCTAAGATGGTCATCGTCGGAGACATTATCGGCAGCAGCGAGGAGAGCATCTCCAAGTATGTGGAGGAAGTCCGCAAGATAGCGCTGTCCGGAAACGGTGACACGTACGTGGCGAAGACCCCGGAAGCACGCCATCAGTTCTGGGCTGAACGCTCAAAGACCTCCGCTATTTCAAAGCATACCAACGCCTTTAAGCTGAACGAAGACGTTGTGATTCCTCTGGATAAGATCGGCGACTATACAAACGCGGTGGAACGCTTCAATATTTGCTGCTCGATTGAGAATAAGCTCGATATGATTCGGGAGACCAAGTGCTATCTCGATGGGCCGCTCAGCCTTGGAAAACTCGCAGTGAGTTCCGGCGGCTACACCGAGAAGGAGCTTCTCAGTCAGAAAGTTCCGCTCGGACTTGTTCTTTTGGACAAGGTTGAGGCCGAGTGGACTTATATTCTTCATCATCTGGATGAGGACGCGAAGCAGGCGGTTGAGCGGCTGGAAGAGCTTGGCAGAAAGCGTTCTGAGCGTCTTCCAAAGGATCTTGGCGGCCTGACGCTTCTCGATCTTGTTCAGAATCATTTGATTCGCGTCTCGTGGAAACAGGAGGTTCTGAAAGAGCTCAATGACATTTTTGCCGGCGACTCCTTTGAAAATGTCAGAAATGAGATTTTCCGAATTCATGCGAGAGTGCTCCGCGAAAGAGTATTCATTGCGCTTCATATGCATGCGGGGGACGGCAATGTTCACACAAATATTCCGGTCAACTCCGACAATGTGAAAATGCTCCGTAAAGCCAACGAAGGCGTCGCGTATGTCATGGATGTCGCAAAGAAGCTTGGCGGAGCGATCTCCGGAGAGCACGGCATCGGCATGACAAAGATCGATTTTGTGAGCAAAGGAGAATTTGACGAGTTTTACGACTACCTTGACAAGACCGATCCGCACGGAAGGTTCAACAAAGGCAAGCTGAGACCGCAGGCCAATCTTTCGATTGCCTATACGCCGAGTTTTAATTTGCTCGGACATGAGTCTCTGATTATGCAGAAAAGCGAGGCTCGTCTGATTTCCGAGGAGATTAAGACCTGTCTGCGCTGCGGCAAGTGCAAACCGGTCTGTTCGACTCATGTTCCCAATGCCAATCTGCTCTACTCTCCTCGAAATAAGGTGATTGCGACCTCGCTGCTTTTGGAGGCGTTTCTTTACGAAGAGCAGACCCGCCGAGGTGTTTCTCTTAAGCACTACGCCGACTTTGAGGATGTGTCAGATCACTGCACGATCTGTCAGAAATGCCAGAAGCCGTGTCCGGTTAAGATTGACTTCGGCCGCGTCACTATGCTGATGCGCGATATGCTGCACGCCAAGCATAAGGAGCGCTTCCATCCGGCCAAGGCTGCCGGACTTAAATTCCTTGAGCTTGAGAACCCGCTTGCGGTCAGAGCGGCCCGCAAGGGACTGATTGAATATGGGTTCCAGGCAGAAAGGGCGGCTTCGGACATGCTGAAAATTGCCTCTGCCCGCAGTGCGCGTCATCCGGGATTCAGCACGGGGCGTCCGAGTGTTCGGGAAGAGGTGATTCATCTCGTTAACCGCAAGCTCCCGAAGGATTATGTCGGGACGACGGCGCGCAAGCTGCTTGATATTGAGGATGCGAAATTTATTCCGGTGATAAAAAACAAGGAGCTTGCCGCTTCGGATCAGCCGAGAGAGTCCGTGTTCTACTTCCCGGGCTGCGGCAATGAGAAACTTTTCAGTCAGGTTTCTATCGCCGTTTTAGGCATGCTCTATGACCTGGGCGTGCAGGTTATCCTTCCGCCCGGATACCGCTGCTGCGGACACCCGCAGAAAGGGAACGGTCTGAAGGATAAGGGCGATGAAATCATCACGCGCAATCGGGTTCTTTTCCATCGTGTTGCCAACACGATGAACTATGCCTCGATCAGCACGGTGCTTGTCAGCTGCGGAACCTGTCTGCATCAGCTACGCGAGTACAACTTTGAGTCCATTTTCCCGGGCTGCCGCGTCATGGATATCCATGACTATCTGCTCAGTAAGGGCGTGTCCGTTAAGGGCGCCTACAACACGCGCTACATCTATCACGATCCGTGTCATACACCGCTTAAGGAAGGCGTGCCAATTGAGACGGTAAACGCGCTGATTCATCCCAAGGACGGCTCTTCGGTGGTGCTCTCTGAGCGCTGCTGCGGCGAAAGCGGAACGTTTGCGATTGCCCGACCGGACATCGCCAGTCAGGTTCGTTTTGCGAAAGAACAAAGCCTGAGAGGCGCGGCCGCGAAGCTCAAGGCGGGCGACTTCAGCGGAACCACCAAGGTTCTGACGACATGTCCCGGCTGTCTGCAGGGCATGAGCCGGTATTCGGACGCGATCAAATCACAGGCGGAGTTTCTGATTGTGGAGATGATGCGCTCAAGATACGGAGACGGCTGGCTGCATGAAACGTTAAATAAGCTCCGTGACGGAGCGATTGAAAAGGTACTGCTGTAATGGTCAAAGATTGTCCTTTATGCGCCCCTCAGGGCGAGCTTGAGGTCGTAAGGACCGATAAATTCCGTGTGATCCGGGTCGATGACCCGGATTTCCCGGGATACTTTCGCTTAATTTGGAACGAGCACGTGAAAGAGAACAGTGATCTGTCTGAAGAGGATCGTCTGATTCTTTGGCGCGCGCTCTGCGAGATTGAGCGGATCATGAATGAAGAGCTTTCTCCGGACAAAATTAACTTGGCCGAGTTCGGAACGATGGTGCCGCATCTGCATTGGCATCTGATTGCACGCTATCGTGACGACGCCTCCTACCCGGACTCCTACTGGAGTCCGAAGGTACGCAGTACGGACGAAGAAAAGCTCGTCGAGCGGCGGGAAAAAACTCTGCGGTGCGCAGAGCGCATTAATCGCTGCTTTGCTTAAATGCGACGAACTTGTTTCTGAGGTGCGAAGCGACGTCATCGGTGACAAAGCCGCTTACGTCGCCGCCCATGGAAGCGATTTCGCGCACGAATGAGCCGCTGACGAACTGGTACTGTTCGGCAGGCGTCAGAAATAGGGTGTCCACTTCCGGCATCAAAATCTGGTTCATACCGGCCATTTGGAACTCGTATTCAAAGTCGCTGACAGCGCGCGCGCCCCGGATGATGCACTGAGAGTGATGTTCCCGAACGAAAGTCGCTAAAAGCCCCGTAAAACCGTACACCTCGACATTGGACATCTCTGCGGTGGCGTTTTGGATCATTTCCAGGCGTTCCTCAAGCGTAAAAAGCGTGTGTTTGCGTTTACTTTCTGCGCAGGCGACGATAAGTTTAGGGAAGAGTTTCGCCGCACGGCGGATTAAATCGAGATGTCCGCGCGTAAGCGGATCAAACGTACCCGGGTATGTTGCGATAACCATGTTTACTGCTCCGTCTGACGCGCCAGAAGCAATGAGCTGGCGCCGGACTTAAGTCGTCTGACGGCCTGAAGTCCGATTTCTGAAAGAGATGCGTCTGAGATTTCTTCGGGCGATTCGACATAAATCAGCCCGTCGGGTTTAATAAGCCCGGATGCGGTTTTAAGCGCATGCATCTGTAGTTTTAGAGCAAAGGGCGGATCGATAAAGATCACGTCATATTGTTTTCCTGCGGATTTTATCGTCAGGCTGTCGGCGCAGTGCACGTGTAAAGGCGCGCCGAGTTTTTCAGCGTTCTTCTTAATTTGCGCACAGGCGGAGCGGTTGACTTCATAAACATCCGCGCTTTTTCCGCCTCGGCTGAGGAATTCGAAGGAAAGGGCGCCGCTTCCGCCAAACATATCGAGGCTTGTCCGTTCTTCAAAAGTTTCGAACAGGTGTCCGAGCCAGTTAAAGAGTGTTTCCCTCTGGCGATCCCCGGTGGGCCTTAGTCCTTTTGCGTCCAAAACGGGCAACGGGGTTCGTTTCCATTTTCCCCCAATGATCCTTACTTTGCCGCTACAGTTTCCAGGCATTGGTAAACTCTCAGATTAATTGATTACCTGAACTTTAAATGAAAAATACTCAACATGAGTGACACGAAAGAAAAAACGGGTTGGTTTGCCAGACTGAAGAAAGGTCTTAAAAAAACTCAAGTTAACCTTGTCGGCATCTTTACCGGCGGCGTTGTTGACGAAGCATTTCTTGAAGAGCTGGAGTTTCAGCTGATTGCTTCAGACGTCGGGGTGGAAGCAAGCGCGAAGATTCTGGATAGTCTGCGCGACAGAATCAAACTCAAAGGTCTTAAAACACAGGACGAAGTGAAGGTCGCGCTGAAAGAGATCATTGCGGAACTTTTGAAACCCTGCGAAGCGTCTTTAGATTTTGACGCGCACAATCCATTGGTGATAATGATGTGCGGTGTTAACGGCGCCGGCAAGACAACCACGATCGGTAAACTTGCCAAGCATTTCAGTCTCATGAACAAGCGAGTGCTTTTGGCGGCGGCGGATACTTTCCGCGCAGCGGCGCGGGAGCAGCTGGCAGTTTGGGGCGAGAGAAACCAAATTGAAGTCATCTCTCAGGACAAGGGGGATCCGGCATCCGTTGCTTACGAGTCGATCGTCAGCGGCAAAAAGAAAGGAATGGATATTGTGATGGTGGACACCGCAGGGCGTCTTCCTACTCAGACCAACCTGATGAACGAGCTCTCGCGCATTCAGCGCGTTCAGGGCAAAGCGATGGAAGGGGCACCGCACGCTTCAATTCTGGTTTTGGACGGAACAAACGGACAGAATGCGCTGGCTCAGGTGAAAGCTTTTGACGAAGCGGCCAAACTGACCGGGCTGATCATTACAAAACTTGACGGTACGGCAAAGGGCGGAGTGCTGGTCGCGCTGGCCTATTCCAGAGAAAATCCGATTCCGATTTACTACATTGGCGTCGGAGAAACGATTGATGATCTGCAGACATTTAACGCAGATGAATTCGCAGCCGCTTTGGTCGGATTGGACAAGTAACGCAAGATGAGATTAGCCGCGATAGATTTAGGGTCCAACAGCTTCAGGCTGGAGATCGCCCGAGTAGAAGACGGAAATATTTTCAGCGAGTGCAGATGGAAAGAGACGGTCCGTTTGGCTGCAGGGCTTGATGAGAACGGGTATCTTTCTGAAGCTGCGCAGAAAAGAGCGCTGACGGCGCTTTCCAGAATTGCCGAGAAAGTGCAGGGTTTTCCGCCCGCCCAAGTACGAGCAGTCGGAACTCAGACGCTTCGAGCCGCGGAAAACTCGGCAGAGTTTTTAGTGAAGGCCGAGAAAGTTCTGGGCTATAAGATTGAAATTCTCAGGGGCAAAGAAGAGGCGCGCCTTGTTTACATGGGCTGCAGCTTTGCGCTGCCGGCTTCGGACGAGATCAGGCTTATTGTTGATATCGGCGGCGCGTCAACTGAGTGCGTGGTTGGACGCGGCCATGAAGTTTTAGACGGAGAGTCGTTCCATATCGGCTGCGTTAACACTTCCGTCTCGTTCTTTAAGGACGGCAATATCAGCGCCAAGAGTTTTAGGCATGCGATATTGGCGGCGGAATTTGTGCTGGACGGCAATGTGTCGGCCTTTACGAAGGGACATTGGTCGGAAGCTTACGGTTCATCAGGGACGGTTTCTGCGGTTTCTTCGATTCTGCGCTCGAACGGCCTGACGGACGGCACGATTACGCTTGACGCGCTTGAGGTGCTGAAAGAGAAGATTATTTCCTCCGGGCGCATTGATAATCTTCATTTCGACGGGCTGCGCGAGGACCGCAGAGAGGTACTGGCGGGCGGCGTGGCGGTTCTGCTTGCGGTGTTTAAGAAGCTGCGGATTGACAAAATGAAGGTTTCGGGCGGAGCGCTCCGTTACGGGCTACTTTATAACCTTGCCGGCCGTCAGCTGAATTCTGATCCGCGTACCGGTTCAGTCAGTGCGCTCTTAAAGCGCACGCACTCCGATGAAAAGCAGTCCGAGCGCATGGCATCCTTTTCGCTGCAGCTGCTGGGCCTTTTAAAGCCGCATGCTTCGGCGGAACAAAAACAAGCCTTGGAATGGGCGTCTCGGCTTTATGAAGTCGGCCTCTTTCTCTCTAGGAGCGACTATCATAAGCACAGTGAATACGTTATTCGCAACAGCGATTTGGCGGGCTTTTCCCGCTCCGAGCAGGAGAGAATTGCCGCTCTGGTGCTTTCGCACCGCGGGCAGCTGAGAAAGGTTGAAGCGCAGATCGAAGAAAAAAGTTTCCGTGAATTGGTCTTTGTTATTCGTTTGGCGGCGATTTTTGTGCATGCGCGGCACGACATAGCGCTGCCGAAGATGTCGCTCAGTGAAGCGGGGAAAGTTTTTGAAATTCATCTTCCCGAGCATTGGTGCAGGGAGCATCCGCTGACGAAGTACATGATTGAGCAGGAAGCTTTGGCGTGGGAAAAGGTTGGTTATCAGGTTAAGCTGAGTATGAAATGAAAGCACTCGTCAGAATGGTGAAGGTTCCGCTTCAGGGATGGAACCGTGACGGAGCTCCTCTTGTGACCATGGAGATCCGAGAGGGAGAATTTGTCCTGCTTCTTGGAAATAACGGCTCCGGAAAATCCAGTCTGCTTAATCTTATTTCAGGTCTTTCTCTGCCCGAATCCGGAGAGGTTTTTATCAAAGGGAATGCGATATCAAGGATGAGCGAGCATCAGCTTCGGCAGTGGCGCTCCCGTATCGGCATGATTCCGTCCGATCCCGTCATACTCGAAGACTATACGATTGAAGAAAACCTTCAGCTGACTGCGCTGCTTCTGGGGAAGAGCGTTCAGGAGGCTGCGAGCAACGCGAGGGAGTGCGCAGCTTTATGCGGTTTAGAGCCGGAGCTTAAAAGAAAAGGCTCAGAGCTTTCAGTCGGCTTGAAGAAGCGTTTGGTTATCGCCCGCTCGCTGGTGAATCAGCCGGAACTCATACTGGCGGATTCTCCGATGGAAGCGCTTGACAATGACGCTCAGGAAGAATTTCTGTATATCTGCACAAAACTTGCACAGATCGGTTATCCGATCGTAATGACCTCAAGCTATCCTCTTCCATTTGAGATTCGAGCGCTTCGCGTGTTTAACCTTAACGAGGTGCAGAAATGATCTCCACTGCGGAAAGGGCCAAGCGCTCTTTAAAAACCGGGAAAAGAACCTTCTTCTTAGTTGTCGCGATTCTTTCTTTGGCGTTCTGTCTTCTCGGTCAGATGGTACTGAGTTTTTATTCTTTTTATCAGGCGCACCGCGGAGTGATGGGTGATGAGGCAACGATTTTCATCGATCCTACCCTGAATGATAAGGAGACGGAAAAACTTGTACAGAAGATTCAGAGTCTCACCCCGGCCTCTTCGATGAGAGAGATTCAGCCGGCTGACGTGTTGGAAAAAGATATTTTGAAACTGGTTGAGGCTCGCAAGAAAGTGCCGCTGATCCTTGCGCTTCAGTTTCCGGCTGATGTTTCAGTTTCAGAGATGCGCGAGCACGCCGCCGATATTAAGAAGATGAAGGGTGTAGAGGCAGTTACGGCGAATTTTGAGTGGATCGAGAAGCGTCATACGCTCAGAGAGGCGATTGCGCTGGGTATTATTGCGCTTGCGGTTCCGACTGTGCTTTTAGTGGCCATGCTGATCGTTCAGAGCAGCCTGAGACTGCGGAGCTTTATGAGCGATGAACAACGGCTTTTCGGCATGCTTGGCGCTTCGCGGTTTTCGATTTGTGCGCCTCAGATGCTGGTTGCCTTCTGGGCTTCGCTGCTTTCGTGTTTATTTGGCTCGATGCTTTTGGCCCTGTCGCTCTGGGGCAGTATCCCCCTTTTGGAAGAAGCCTTTGAAGTGAAGCTTCTTGCAGACGTACAAACCTGCGCCGCTGTGATTGCGCTGATTGCGCTGATGACTATTTTCGCGACAGTTTTTTCTTCAATGGTCGCGGCTTCCCTGACTAAGCCCCTGAAGTTCTAGTTATTAACCTTTAGCTTAGAATTGAAGGCAATGACTGCTGATAACAAAGAACCCAAGAAAAAGCCCTGCACTGCGCTGGCTCCTTATAAGCCGACGCCGTTGGCGATTCCTGACACAGGATCAGGAACGCTGGCGGATTTTATTCGGGCCGCGAACCGTGCCCCGATCCTGACGCCTGAACGTGAACACGAATTAGCGGTTAGGCTGCACGACAAAGGGGACATGGAAGCCGCAGGCGAACTGATCATGTCGCATTTGCGGCTGGTGATTTCTATTGCCCGTCAGTATCAAGGCTACGGGCTTCCGTTCTCAGATCTGATTCAGGAAGGCAATATCGGTCTGATGAAGGCGGTTAAGCGTTTCAATCCGCATAATGGCGCCCGCTTAGTGACGTTTGCCATGACATGGATCCGTTCTGAAATTCAGGACTACGTTCTGAAGAACTGGCGGCTGGTGAAAGTGGCGACGACTAAATCTCAGCGCAAGCTCTTCTTTAACCTTAGAAAGATGAAGGACGATACCAAGCTGTTGGGTTTGGACGACGCAAATCGCATTGCCGAACAGCTGGAAGTGAAGCCCTCTGAAGTTTTTGAGATGGAGCAGCGCATGACCGGCGCGGACATTGTGATTGATGAACCGAGCGGCGGGGAAAAAGACAGTGCGCCGGAGGACTGGCTCTTTGATGAAGGGGACGACCCGGACAGCAGGCTAAAGCAGGCTCGGTACGAAGAAGTGCTTAGCACAGAGCTTCCTGAAGCGGTAAAGAAGCTTGATCCTCGTTCGCGGCGTATTATTGAGGCGCGCTGGCTTTTTGACGAAAGCAAAGACAAAAAAGGCGCAACTTTGGCTGATCTGGCAGCAGAGCTGGGTGTCAGTCAGGAAAGGGTTCGTCAGCTTGAAAAAAAGGCGTTTGCCGTATTGAAGTCAGAACTGAAGGATGATGCGGCTGAGTGAAGGCGCATTTATGCGAAAGGTTTAGTTTGTCATGTTCAACATAGTGCTTGTCCATCCGGAGATTCCGCCGAATACCGGAAACATTATTCGTCTGTCGGCCAATACCGGCTGTCGGGTTTTTCTTATCGAGCCGCTGGGGTTTGCGCTTGAAGACAAGCATCTGAAGCGTGCCGGGCTTGATTACTGGGAATATGCCGACATCAAGGTCTATCCCTCTTTTGAGGCCTTTTTGGCAGCCGAAGAGCCCGACAGAGCCCGCATGTTCGCAATGACGACCAAAGCGAAGCAGTTAGTCCAGAGCGTCTCTTTCGAGCCCGGGGACTGGTTTGTCTTCGGCTCTGAGGGGAGCGGCCTGCCGCAGGAGATCAGAGATTTATTTGATGCGGCGCATATGATACGGCTGCTGATGCGGCCGAAGAACCGTTCCCTCAATCTCTCCAACTCTGTCGCCGTTACGGTTTACGAAGCTTGGCGGCAGAATAATTTCGAAGGCGGAGTTTAGTCCGGCAGAGCGCCTATCAGTTTCTCAAAAAGCGCTTTGATGTTGCTGTCAAAAAAGCAGAGATCGTTGACTGTATCGCTGATAAGGCCGCAATCGATAGCGGTTTCGAAAAATTCATGAATTTTCTGATAGTACCCATCGACATCAAAAAATCCGATCGGTTTACGGAAAAGTCCGAGCTGATTATTGGTAATGACTTCGAAAGCCTCATCGAGCGTGCCGACGCCTCCCGGAAGAACGAGGAACATATCGGACTCTAGGAACATACGCTCTTTACGTTCAGCCATTGTATCGACATAGATAAGTTCTGTGAGGTTGTCCGCGGGCTTCTCTACCGAGCTTAGGAATTTCGGAATAATTCCTACAACAGGGGCGTAAAAGTCAACAGCGCTCTGGGAGACAGCACTCATCAGACCGGTATTGCCGCCCCCGAATACCAGACGGTACCCATAGCCTGCGATCAACTCTCCAACCTCTTCCGCAGAAGCGGTTAAGTCATACTCCTCTACTTCTCGAGAGCCGCAAAAAACGCCAACTGAAATTTGTTCTCTTCTATCTTTTCTTCTCATAGCAGTAAAAAATAAAAAACCGCTTCCGATTGTATCGGAAGCGGTCTTTGCAGATTAGCGTTTACTGTGCAGTATGAGCTTGCTCAGCAGCCTGCTGTTCCTGCATTCTCTGAGCGAAATAGGCTTCAAAGTTAATTTCGCCGAGGTAAACAGGGGGCATACCTGCGCGTGTCAGCAGGTCGCAGACATTGCTGCGGAGGTACGGATAGATGGTTGTCGGGCAGGTGATGCCGAGAACCATTGTCTTGTGTTCTTCTTCAAATCCTTTCATGAGGAAGATACCTGCCTGCTTGCATTCGACAAGGAAAACCGTTCGGTCTTCGTTATTGATTTTGGTTGTCGCGGTCACTGTAGCGCGAACAACGACTTCATACAGATCCGGCTGGCTCAGAGCGGACTGGGCAACTTCGAGCTGGATATCGACGTGCGGCGCTTCAGGAGCAAGGAAGATCTCCGGAGCGTTGGGCATTTCAAGGGAAGCGTCCTTCAGATAAATACGCTGGATAGCGAACTGAGGGCCCTGATCCTGAGCAGCTGCTTCAGGAGCTGCGTTTGTTTCGTTTTCTGCCATTTTTGTTTCCTTTTCAAGGGTTAAATGATGGTTAATTATTTCTTGCCTTTACGGCCGCGTTTGGAAATTTCAAGGCCGGTGAGCGGAAGCTTGGCGGCCTGCCAGGCGACAATGCCGCCGTCAAGTGTATAGACCTCAGAGAAGCCTTTTCCCTTGAACTGTTTCAGTGCCTGCTGTGCTCTTCTGCCATTTTGGCAAACGAGAATGACCGGACGATTCTTATCAAGAGAATCGAGTTTGGCGATCAAGTCAGCAGCCGGAATGTTTACTGAGCCTGCCAAAGTTCCTTTGGAGAACTCACTCGGAGTTCTGACATCGACAAGCTGAGCGTTTTTATCGTTCACCTTGATTACGACGTCTGCGGGATTAAGGCCGGCGTTTCTGGACTTGGATAAGGAAGGGAACGCGAGAAGGATTGCTGAACCGATAAACGTGATGATCAGCAGAATATTTTCAGTAATAAAATCCATTTTGTTGGTAAATAAAATTAGCCCGATCGGTATCGCGGATTCCCGCCTTACGGAGCCGGCAATCAAACAAATAAGGCATTCTATCAAAACGATTCTTTTGATTCCATAGGAAATTGCGGACTGACCGTAAAAAGGCGCCTGCCAAGGACGATTTATTCTCGCTGCGGCGGTCGAGTCTTTATCTCTATTGCCTCCCCGACTGATACAATCAAGGTTTACGATCGATTTCCGGAAAGATTATGTACAAAATTGTTTTGATGAGACACGGCGAAAGCCAGTGGAATTTAGAGAATCGATTCACGGGTTGGGTTGATGTCGATTTGACGGAAAAAGGCCGTCAGGAAGCGGCAAGGGCCGGAGAGATTCTTAAAGCCGAAGGTTTTGAATTTGATCTTTGCTATACATCGGTTTTAAAACGCGCCGTACGCACCCTCTGGATTGCGCTGGACAAGCTTGACGCGATGTATCTGCCGGTTATTAATGACTGGCGCCTGAACGAACGTCATTACGGAGCGCTTCAGGGACTGAACAAAAAAGAGACAGCGGCAAACTTTGGAGACGAACAGGTTCTGATCTGGCGCCGCTCTTATGACGTTCCGCCGCCCGCACTGACCAAGGATAATCCGATGTGGCCGGGTTTTGACCGTCGTTACAGCGCTGTTAATCCCGATACGCTTCCGCTCACAGAATGTCTGGCCGATACGGTGGCCCGTGTGGTGCCCTATTGGGAAAACGAAATCGTCCCCAACATTAAAGCCGGAAGAAAGATTCTGATTACTGCGCACGGCAATTCACTGCGTTCCCTGATCAAACATTTGGACAATGTTTCCGACAAAGATATTGTTGGCGTCAATGTTCCGACCGCAACGCCTCTTGTCTACGAACTGGATGGAAATATGCGTCCGATCCGCAGCTACTATCTTGGCGATCAGGAAGCGATTAAGCAGAAGATGGCTGCTGTTGCTGCTCAGGGCAAGTCTCAAAAATAACTCTTGATGCACGCACGCTCTTTGCTGGTCATTGCGCTCGTGAGTGCCGCCGCTTTGTGTGCGGCGGCTCCGAGCGCTTTTGCCGTTCAGTCTTCATCAGCGAAGGCTGCTGTGCAGAAGACTCCGGTCAAAAAGAAGAATGCTATCAAGCCGGCTGTGAAGAAAAAGGCGGCATCATCGAAGTCTTCTAAAAGCGCTCCAAAACGCCGCACTGCCGCGAAGAAGGTCGGAGCTGTACCGGACAGCATTGACGCGGCTCGCGCCCAGCAGCAGGAAACTCAGGGCAATATTGAGAAGATTCGTTCTTCGATTGAATCGACCTCTCAGGATCGGGAAAAGATTCGGTCAGAGCTGAAAAAATCCGAAACAGAGATTCGTGCCGTTCGGCAGAAGCTCAGAACGATTCGTACGCAGCGAAGCAAAGCCGAGCGCGAACTCGGCGCACAGAAGCGGCGTGTTGTCAGTCTGGAAAGTGAATTGGCGCTTGAGCAAAGAGCGCTGGAGAGCATCAATCGGCAGAGAGTTGAGCTGCAGACGCAGACGAAGAGTCCAGGTTGGGCTTCTTCCGATCCGAATCAGGCGATGAGACGGGAAACAATGCTGCAGATTCTGGCTAAGCGTTCTCAGGAATCCATCAAGCGTCTTGAAAAATCACAAAAGGCGTTGAACAAGGCACTGGCGGATTCGAAGCGCACTGGCGACAAGCTCAATAAAATGCTTTCAGCCGAAAGGGAAGAGCAGACGCGTCTGAATAAGGAACGGAGGGAGCGGCAGAGAACCGCAGCCAAGCTCGATCGTGAACTTATTATTCTATCAGGCAGTCTGCAGAAGCTGAAGAAGGATGAGGCCAGATTGGGGAACCTCATAACTAATATTCAGAAGCGTGAAGCGGCGAAGCAGTCCAAAGCGCTCGCATCTGCTGCGCATCGCAAAGCCTCAGATTCTTCAGGAACCGCTGCAGCGAAGGTGCAGCCGACAGCAGCGGCCGGTTTGATCTCGCCCGTTCAGGGCGACGTTGCGGCTCGTTACGGCCAGAAACGCGGCAGCGACGACAAGATGGGAACCTGGAAGGGAACGCTCTTCAGTGTAACCGGGGACAAGCCGGTGTATGCGGTTCGCGGCGGAAAGGTCGTGTTCGCTGATTATTTGAAGGGCTATGGAAACCTGCTGATCATTGATCACGGAAAGGGTTACTTCTCTGTTTACGGCAATAATGCGGAGCTTGAAAAGGACATTGGAGATTCCGTCAGGAGCGGCGAAGTGATTTCTCGGGTCGGCAAAGGTTCCGGGTCAGTCTCGGTTCTTTATTTTGAAATGCGTCACAATGGGAAACCAATCGATCCGACAGGATGGATAAATCTTTGATAATCTTTTTAAACTCTTACTAAAAGAACAACTGATTTCTTAAATTATTTTATGAAAAACATGTTTCGAGGATTGCTTCTTGTTTCCGGCGGAATGGTCGCGGGTGCTTTGATCAGCGCCTCTCTGGCCGGTCCAGCCAAGCAGGGAGCCTCAATACTCCCTCTGGATGAAATCCGTCAGTTCACGGATGTTTACGGGGCTGTAAAGCAGTTTTACGTTGAACCGGTAGAAGATAAAAAGCTGATGAAGGAAGCGATTTCCGGCATGCTGTCCGGACTTGATCCGCATTCGGCTTTCTTAGACGAAGAAGCCTACAAAGATCTTCAGGAAGGGACCGCCGGAGAATTTGGCGGCCTGGGTATCGAAGTCAGCGCAGATCCGTCCGGCGTGAAGGTGATTTCGCCAATCGACGATACGCCTGCGGCGAGAGCGCATATCCGAGCAGGCGATATTATTTTCAAGATTGACGGCAAACTGATTAAAGACCAATCGCTGAATGATTCCGTCAAGATGATGCGCGGCAAGCCGGATACCAATATCGAGCTTTCGATCTTGAGAAAAGGTTCTGCTGGCCCGATTAACATCAAGCTGACCCGAGCGATTATCAAAGTTCAGTCGGTTAAATCCAAACCTCTGCCCGACGGTATGGGATACGTCAGAATTTCTCAGTTCCAGGAAAGAACGAGCAGTGATTTAGCTAACGCTCTGGAGTCTCTGAATAAGAGCGGCAATCTGAAGAACGGTTTGGTGCTTGATCTGCGCAACGACCCGGGCGGACTGCTCAATGCTGCGATCGGAGTCTCTGCGGCTTTCCTGCCGAAAGGTTCATTGGTTGTATCGACCAAGGGGCAGATTGAAGACGCAAAGAAGGAATACATAACTTCTCCGAAAGACTATCAGGTTGTTCGCGAAGACGCCGCGGTGGAGAAGCTTCCTGAAGTCACCAAGACGATGCCGATTGTTGTGCTGGTGAACGGCGCGAGCGCGAGCGCCAGTGAAATTGTTGCCGGAGCGCTTCAGGATCACAAGCGCGCAACGATCATGGGCACTCAGTCCTTCGGTAAGGGATCCGTTCAAACCGTGATTCCGATGCGCAGTGAAGGGAAGAAGACAGCGATTAAGCTGACGACAGCTCGTTACTTTACGCCGAGCGGCCGCTCTATCCAGGCCAAAGGCATTTCTCCGGATGTTGAAGTAAAAGATACGGCCGAAGGCAATTTCCTTGACTTCGATATTCGCGAAGCGGACCTCTCCAACCATCTGGAAGTTCCGGAGGATAAGGCCGCCAAAGATGCCAAGAAGGCTTCTGAAAAACCGAAGAAGGCCGAGGCACCGCTTCCTGTGAAGACAGATGCATCCGGCATTACCGAAAAGGTAGAACCGGTGAAGGCGAAGTCTGAAACGGTGAAGAAGCGTCCGAAGTTCTATCGTTACGGCGACGCTGATGATTATCAGCTGAATCAGGCGATCGATTATCTCAAGAAGGTTGACAAGGAGCAGGTATCGAAAAATGCCAAAGCTTCTGTGATTGAGCTTGAGAGCGGTATTAAGATGAAAGTGGAGCCTGTTAAGAAATAACAGTTCTCTAAGCGGAAAGCCTGGGTTTAGCCCGGGCTTTCGTTATCTGATTGCCGCAGAAGCGTTCTATCCGGCAAGGACGAGCGCGAGTTCCGAGTCGGTATAGGCATCTTTTTCAGAAGGATCCTGCTTGATGAATCTCAGCCAATGGCCAAGCAGCAGGGAGAGCAGAAATGAAGCGCGCTCGGCCGCATCAGCCGAAGCGGAAATTTCTCCCTGGGCGGCCGCTAGTTTGAGCGACTGTTTAAACGCGATCTGAATGTAGCCGTAGATCTTATTGATGTTTTGCTGCAGTGATTTATCTTCGAGCGCGAGCGCCTCTCCGCACAGGAGAGAGATCAGACCCGGTTCGGCGCTGCGCAGGGATAAAAGCAGCTTATAGAGCGTTTTCACCTGATCCGAGCCGGAAGCGTTTTCAGACACAATCTTATTGATCCACGAAACAATAAAATTTTCCGCGTATTTAATGACTTCTCGATACATCTCGGCTTTTCCGGGGAAATGCCGATAAAGGGCGGCCTCAGAAATGCCGAGACGATGTGCGAGCGTTTTGGTTGTGATGTGTTTGGATTCGGACTCGCTGATCAGGCTGACGAGCGCTCTGAGAATTTCCAGTTTGCGCTCGGCGCCGGTTTTTCTTTTACTTTTCTTTTCTTCCATCTCTGTTTGATGCTAATTTGCTCTGATCATGGTTCCGACACCCTGAGGCGTCAGGATTTCCAAGAGGAGGCAGTGGTCAACCCGTCCGTCGATAATGTGGACAGCCTTGACTCCGTTTCTGGCCGCCTGAAGAGCGGATGAGATTTTCGGATACATTCCGCCTGAGATTGTTCCGTCGGCAAACAGAGCGTCAATTTCTCCGGAAGAAAGACCGGTAATGAGGTTTCCTTCCTTGTCGAGGACGCCCGGGGTGTTAGTCAGCATGACTAACTTTTCTGCGTGAAGAACTTCTGCGATTTTTCCGGCGACTACGTCTGCGTTGATATTGTAGGAAAGTTCATCCTCGCCGACTCCGATCGGAGAAATAATCGGGATGAAAGCGTCATCCTGCAGAGCTTTAACGACGGACGGATTAACGGATTCGATTTCACCGACTCGGCCCACGTCGTAAAACTTTGTGGGATCCTGAATATCCTGCAGTTTAAGTTTTCTGGCTTTAATGAGCCCTCCGTCCTTACCGGAAAGACCGACAGCCTGACCTCCGAAGCTGTTGATGAGTGTTACGAGATCGCCCTGTACCTGTCCGGAGAGCACCCATTCCACGACTTTCATTGTTTCGTCGTCAGTGACGCGCATACCCTGTATGAATTCGCTTTTTTTGCCGACCCGGTTTAAAGCCTCGCCGATCTGCGGGCCGCCGCCGTGGACGACGACAGGGTTCATGCCGACTAATTTCAGCAGAACGACATCGCGGGCGAAGGCTCTTTGAAGGCGTTCGTCGGTCATTGCATTGCCGCCGTATTTAATGACGATTGTTTTGCCGTGAAATTTTTGGATAAACGGGAGGGCTTCCGACAGTATCTCTGCTTTCAGCTGAGCCGGAACGGATTTTGTGCTGAGGTTTGTCATTGATTTCTTCCAACAAATCGGGCTGTAAGTTATTGGCGGTTCTGAATAGTATCACTTCGGAGCGCTAGAATCGCAACACGAATAATCCATTATTGGAGGTCTAAAACGATGGAACAAAGTTTTGAGTTAAGCGGTGTCCACTGCATGCATTGTGTTGCCCGTGTCAAGAAAGCACTTGAACCTCTTGCGGAAAAAGTTGAAGTTACGCTTTCCCCCGCGATCGCAGTTCTGACAGTTAAAGAACCCGTATCAACGGAAAAAGTCAACGAGGCCCTTTCAAAGGCCGGAGATTACTCTGCTCAGCCTCTGAACTGATTTTCGTACTTTTGGACAAAAAGAAAACCGGATGTCTTTTGGGCACCCGGTTTTTTTATTAGTTGCCGTAGAGCTTCTGACGAAGTTCTCTTCTCTGCTGAGCCTCAAGCGAGAGCGTTGCGGTCGGGCGGGCGAGAAGACGAGGAATACCGATCGGATCGCCGGTTTCTTCACACCAGCCGTATTCGCCGTTTTCGAGTCGGCGCAGCGCCTCCTGAACTTTTTTAAGGAGCTTGCGTTCTCTGTCACGGGTTCTCAGCTCAAGTGCATGTTCTTCTTCGATCGTGGCACGGTCTGCCGGATCGGGAACAATGCTGTTCTCGCGCAGATGTTCGGCTGTCTCGCCGGCGTTGCTGCGAAGCTGAGCTTCTCTTTCTTTGAGCAGGTGCTTAAAGAAAGCCTGCTGAGCCTCGTTCATGTAGTCGGATTCAGGCATGTTCAGAAGTTCTGCCTGAGTCGGAATAGTAATTCCGTCGACGACAATCTTTTCTCCGGTCTGGGAGCCCATTGTCTTTAACAGATACTCAGCAGCCTTCTGCGCAGCCTTTTCGCTGGTTTTTGCGTCCGTTCCGTTCTGATCGGCCTGTACAAGAGGAGCGAGCTCAGCGGCTTCTTTGAGCGCTTTTTGAGCAGCAGATTTACGTTTAGTCGCCATGTTTCTTCTCCCTAGCGGTTTTTAGATGAGTTAATTAAACCAAGCAGGTTTCGAGTCCCTGCAGAATCGCCTTTTTAGGCAGGCGGCGGCCGATGAATACAATTTTGTTTGTCGGTTTCTGATCACCCCAGGGCTTGTCCAGATCAGCAGCCATCAGCATATGCACACCCTGGAAAATCATGCGTCTGTCGGTTCCGGTCATATACAGCACACCCTTGTAGCGGAGCATGTCCGGACCGTATACCTGTGTCAGAGTCCGCATATAGCTGTCAAGCCGAGCCGGATCGAACGGCTTGTCGGATTCAAATACGAACGCTGCGATTTCGTCATCATGACGCGGATGATGATGGTGATGACCGCAGCTGCATGTCTCTCCCTCCTCGTGATGATGTCCGCAGCTGCACTCTCCGTCGTGGTCGTGATGATCATGATTGTGGTCGTGATCGTGGCCGCAGCAGCAATGATCGCCATGATGGTGGTGTTCGCCTTCTTCCTGAGCCTCTTTGAGGAAGTCCGGGTCGAGCTCGAGTGCAGCGTCAAGGTTGAAACCGTGAATGTCGAGCACTTCGCGGATGTCAACATTGCCCATGTTGCATTCGATAATCGGAGCGCGCGGGTTCATGCGGTGCAGACGCGCGCACAGATCATCAACAATTTCCGAGTCGACCAGATCGACCTTGGAAAGAAGGATGCGGTCGGCAAATCCAACCTGAGCCTGTGCGGGCTCCTGCTCATCAAGAGTACGTCCTCCGTTCAGAGCGTCCACGACGGTGATGATTCCATCGACCATATAGAATTGGCTGACTTCTTCATCCATGAAAAACGTCTGTGCGACAGGGCCCGGATCAGCCAATCCGGTCGTCTCAATAATGACGCGTTCGAACTGTGCTGAGCCTTCTTTTTTCTTTTCCATTAAACGAATAAGGTTTTCAGCCAAATCACCGCGAATCGTGCAGCAGATACAGCCGTTATTCATCGTGATGATTTCTTCGTCCTCATTGCGAACCAGAAGATCGTTGTCGATGCTTTCTTCGCCGAATTCATTTTCGATGACGGCGATTTTCTGTCCGTGTTCCTCAGTAAGGATTCTGTTGAGAAGCGTCGTTTTTCCGGCGCCAAGAAAGCCGGTGATGATTGTTACCGGAATCAACTTGTCCATAGCTCCCCCTTAATCGTTTGAACAAAATAGAAAAATCTTTGAGGCCATTTAATTTGAACAGTGGGTTATACAGCAACATTCTTATTAATGCAAGAGTTAAAAAACCAAGCTGAGAAAACCAAATTTAAAACAAGTCCCAATCCTTAAGAAAACCGATTCAGCCGCTTTAGTTTTCAGGGCTTAAGGAAAGAGAAAACTTAAATTGAGCCGGTGTTTTAAACGAATTAGGTATTTTCCATGTCACTGAGCTTTACAAAAAAACAGGCTCGAAATTTTGTTTATCAAGCCTGAAAAAAGCGTTTGTCAGAATTAAGCCGGACCTCTGGAGAGCAGATGAAGACCTTTCAGGTATTCTCCTTCCGGGTGAGTCATCAAAAGCGGGTGATCCATAC
This sequence comes from Parasutterella muris, assembly GCF_943193095.1. Classification (NCBI taxonomy): domain Bacteria; kingdom Pseudomonadati; phylum Pseudomonadota; class Betaproteobacteria; order Burkholderiales; family Sutterellaceae; genus Parasutterella; species Parasutterella muris. The sequence goes on from NZ_CALPCV010000001.1 coordinate 73,243, forward strand.
CTGCGCCAAGACGCTGAATCATCCATGCGTCCACTTTGGAGTCAATGACGGCGCCGGCGATAATTTTCTGGAAGAGGTCCACGTCAATGGCGCCGGAGCATGAGAAAGTCAGCAGATGGCCGTCATCGCCAAGGATGCGCAGCCCGTTAAGGTTAATGTCTTTGTACGCTCTGGCGGCTTTCTCAACATGGTGGTGGCTGGAGGCGAATTTCGGAGGATCAAGAATGACCAGATCGAACTTCTCTCCCTCATCGCGGAATTTCCGTAGCGCTTCGAAAACATTCGCTTCGATCCATTTCATACTGCCGTCGTCAAAGCCGTTTCGCTTGGCATTTTCTTTAGCCATGGTCAGCGCATCTGCTGAGGAGTCAATCGAGACAACTTCGTCGGCGCCGCCCGCTTTCAGCGCCAGAGAAAAGCCGCCGGTATAGCAGAAGCAGTTCAAAGCCCTCAGGCCCCTGCCGTGTTTACGGCGGAACGCCTCGGCAAGTTTACGGGCGAGCAGACGGTTGTCGCGCTGATCCACATAAAAGCCGGTTTTATGTCCTTTGCGTACATCCACGCCGTATTTGATCCCGTCTTCAACGATTTCGACTTCTTCGGGCGGTTCGTTCCCTTCGAGTACTTCCTTGCGCTCTGGCAGGCCTTCTCTGGCGCGTGTTGCCGCGTCAGAGCGGTCATAGACCTCGGAAATACCGGTGTGCCTGACGATCGATTTGCCGATTTCAGCTCTCCAGTATTCGACCCCGGCAGACTGGAACTGCGTCACGATCTGGTTGTTGTACTGATCGACGATGAGTCCGGGCAGAAAATCAGCTTCGCCAAAGATCAGACGAATCGCGTTTGTTCTGCTGCGCAGAGGTTCTCTTGCGGCGATCGCCAGACGGATTTTTTCATCAATCCAGTTTTCGTCGATAACGTCGGTTTCGTTAAAGGACCAGCAGCGGGCGCGCAGCGCGGACTCCGGAGAGAATGCCGCCCATGCTAGGAAGTTCTTTTTGCTGTCCTGGACGCGAACGGTCTGACCGCTCTTGGGACGTCCGGATGCAGACGCGACTCCGGTCGCATACACCCAAGGATGACGGCGCAGCAGGGCGCGTTCTTTACCGGGTTTCAATGTAATAGTAGCAATAGACTGTGTCATTTGAGTTTCATTCGGTAAGTGGAGCGAGGGCGGCCTCGCAGACTCGGGAAGCGCCTCTGAGGAACGGCTCCCGCTGAGCTGCGGAGAATTTCTTTTCGTCGGGATCGCAAAGACAGATAAGCCCGAAGGCTTTGCCGTCCTGTTTCTTCAGCGGAAGAAGAAGAACTCCGCGCGTCTCTGACGGATCTACCTTGAGCCATGCGGCGATCTCATCTCCAAAATTTTTCCCGGCAAAGGGGCCTTCCATTTGCGCAATGGACTCCTCAATCTCCGGTCCGAGACGCTCCGCATAGGGGAAGAAGGCAAAATTTGGACGTGCCGGCCAAAGTCGAATTAATCCGTACGAAGCGTCGAAGGCATTCTTGAAGAACTCGAGTGCCGTATCCGGAAGTCCGATATTGTCTTCGCAGGCAAGCAGTGAAATTGCCAGATCCAAAACGGATTCGGTGTCTTTTGCTTCTGAAAGCGCCTTTTCCCGAAGCTTATTTTCCTCTTCCCGAACTTCCATGGTCGTGAGCGTTGCCCGAAGAACTTCGTTCTGGCACTCGATAATAGAGCGTGTACCCTCCCGATTTTGTCTCGGGAAGCTCATATGAGAGAAGACGTCGGGGTGGCGTCGAAAGAAATCCGGGTTGTCCGTCAGGTAATCGATGACAAATCGGACAGCTTTCTGATTATCTTCAAGTGAGTAGTTCATTAAAGTTCGATCTCGCTGTCAAATAGGTAAACGGCAGGGCCGATAAGTTCAACGTTTTCACCTTCTCCTTCCCACTGAAGCGTCAGATCGCCGCCTCGGTTGTGAAGCGTTACGGGTGATTCCATGAACTGAGCGTGAATGCTGGTGACTGCGGCCGCGCAGTTCCCGGTTCCGCAGGCGAGTGTTTCTCCGGCACCTCGTTCCCAGACCCGAACTTTGCCTTCATGGGGATTCATGATTTCCAAAAAGCCGACATTGACGCGACGGGGGAAGGCCGGATGTTTTTCGATAAACGCGCCGAGCTCAGCAACCGGCGCGCCGGCAGCGTCGTCGACAATGATCGTGACATGCGGATTGCCCATTGAGCTGACGGAGAACCACCAGAGTTCGCCCTTGAAGCGGATTGCCCACTGAGGCTCACCATTTACTTCTCTTGTCGGCAGTCCGGCGGGATTAAACGGAAGGTCTGCCGGGGTAAAAGACGGCATTCCCATATTGACTTTGACCGTTCCGTTATCGAGCAGTTCGGGCTCAATGACGGATTTCATCGTTTGGACGCGGATTTTTTTCTTGTCCGTCAGTTTTCTTTGGCTGACATATTTAACGAAGCAGCGCGCGCCGTTGCCGCACTGTTCGACCTCTCCGCCGTCTTGGTTAAAGATTCGGTATTTGAAGTCGACAGAGTTATCATCGGGTTTTTCAACAACCAGAATCTGATCGGCACCGACGCCAAAATGGCGGTCAGCCAAATGTCTCAGCTGCTTTTCTGTGAGGGAAAACGGTTTTTCAGTGCAGTCAAGCACCACGAAGTCGTTTCCTGCTCCGTGCATTTTCGTGAATTTAATTTTCACAGCGTCCTCAACGGATAGTTAATCTCATCATTCTACTAATGCGTAAGCGCAATCCGCGTATTTTTCGCAATAGCAGCCTAATAAACAGGCGGTTCTCCCTGCGGCCGCGTTTTAAAGCGGCGATGTGTCCACAGATATTGGTCCGGATGTCTGAGGATAAATTGTTCGAGTTCCCGATTGAGGCGTTCGGTGTCCGCGACGGGATCATCCGTCGGAAAATTCTCAAGCGGGTCCGACAGATGCATGATGTAGCCCTCGTCGGTTGTTTCAGCGATGCCCCAGATCACTTTTGCCTTAGTCAGCTTTGCCAATTTAGAGACCATGGGCAGTGTCGCGGCCTGAACTCCGAAAAACGGGACAAAGACGGAATTTCGTTCTCCGTGGTCCATATCGGGAAGGTAATAAAAAGGCAGGGGCTCACGAATGACACGGATGACTTGTTTCATCGCGGAGTTGGATTTTGGAATCAGGACCGGATCGGAGAATCGCTTGCGGGCGTCATAAGCCCATTTATCCCAAATGGGGTTGGACTGAGTCTGATAAAGCGAAGCGCCGCGTCTGAAGGTATTGATTGCGATACCGCCCGCATCCAGACCGACAAAGTGCGGGGCGACAACGATAAGCGGACCCTCATCACACAGTTCCAGGAATTTCTCTTTTCCGGTGAATTTGACCATTGCCTGTACCTGCTCGGCGCTTCCCTTGGCCAGTACGCTGTGGTCAAGCGCGGCACGCACGAGGTTCCTGAAGACTTGTTTCGCTGTGGCTGTGCGTTTTTCTTCGGTCCAATCCGGGAAACACAGCCTGAGGTTTGTAAGGGCGATATGGCGTCGGCGCGCAAGCACGTACCAGGTGACCGTGCCGAGGAAATCGGCCAGAGCGGTCCGCGAGGACTGCTTCCAGCTGACCATCGAGTTCACAATCCCGACACAGGTGCGGGAAATGATTTGATTAAGTGCAGATTTCTTCGCCACGTCAGTCTTTAAGATAAAAAAATGTTAATTTGCTAAATTTTCTTTCCAAGCTAGGGTATTGGACTTGAAAAGCCGATGCTCGAAGATTATAGTGCTGAGTTCGCCGAGTTAAAGGACAACTTGCGGGGCGATATCGAAATTCCGCTAAAGCGTCCGGAAGCGTGCTTCCGCGACGCTGTCTCCTTTGGTTAAATTTTTATTGGAGTACAGCAAGACATGAAACAATCCGCCAAAGAATATCTTTTTACCTCCGAGTCTGTGTCGGAGGGACATCCCGATAAAGTAGCCGATCAGATTTCCGATGCGATCCTTGACGCCATTTTGGAACAGGATCCGACGGCACGCGTTGCGGCTGAAACACTGTGTACGACCGGCACTGTGATGCTGGCAGGCGAAATTTCCACGACAGCCAATGTGGATTTTCCCTCAGTGGTTCGCAACACGCTGAAGAGAATCGGCTATGACGACAGCAGCTACGGCATTGATCATAAAGGCTGTGCTGTTCTCGTCGCCTTTGACAAGCAGTCTCCCGACATCGCGCAGGGTGTTGATTCCGCGCAGGACGATCCTTTGGAAAAAGGCGCCGGCGACCAAGGTCTGATGTTCGGCTACGCCTGTGACGAAACTGACGCGCTGATGCCTGCTCCGATTTATTACGCTCATCGCTTAGTTGAACAGCAGTCTTTGATGCGCAGAACCGGCGAAATGCCTTACCTGCGTCCGGATGCCAAGAGCCAGGTCACGATGCGTTATGTTGACGGTCGTCCCGTCTCGGTAGAAACCGTGGTTCTTTCTACTCAGCATGCGCCTGAGATGAGCGACGGAGACAAGATGAAGCCCGAATTCATCGAAGCCGTGATTGAGAAGATTGTGAAGCCGGTATTTCCTCCGGAAATGCTTCGCGACACCAAGTATCTGATCAATCCGACAGGCCGCTTTGTAATCGGTGGCCCTCAGGGCGACTGCGGTTTAACCGGCCGTAAGATCATTGTGGACACCTACGGCGGTGCCTGCCCGCACGGCGGCGGTGCCTTCTCCGGCAAGGATCCGACCAAGGTTGACCGCTCAGCTGCCTACGCATGCAGATACGTGGCTAAGAACATCGTTGCCGCAGGACTTGCCAAGCAGTGCCAGATTCAGGTCGCTTATGCCATCGGCGTTGCCAACCCTGTGAATATCACTGTTTATACCGAAGGTACCGGCGTCATCCCTGATGAAAAGATTGCCGAACTCGTCCGTGAACATTTTGATCTGAGACCTGCAGGCATCATCAAGATGCTTGATCTGCAGCGTCCGATCTACTCTAAGACTGCCGCATACGGTCATTTCGGCAGAGAAGAGCCAGAATTCACTTGGGAAAGAACGGACAAAGCAGAAGCGCTGCGCAAAGCTGCCGGCTTGGCAGACTAAAATTTCGCGATAAGCGTTCAGTGGGAGGCGGACGAAATCCGCCTCTTTCTGTTTTAGCGAACAACTAATTAAAATCCAACTATTCAGTGAAACAGATCGAAGTAAGGAAAGATCGATGACAGTACGAGTTTTAACAGGTGTTACGCCAAGTGGTACTCTTCATTTGGGCAACTATGTGGGCTGTATTCGTCCCGCGATTCAAAAGAGTCTTGCAGCCGGTACGGAGAGTTTTTATTTTCTTTCTGATTACCACGCCCTGATCAAGACGATCGAGGATCCGGATCGAATTGAAAAGAGCCGTATTCAGATTGCCGCTACATGGCTTGCCTGCGGTCTTGATCCGAATCGCGTTCACTTTTATCGACAGAGCGATCTGCCGGAAACTTTGGAATTGGACTGGATTCTTAACTGTCTGACTTCCAAAGGGCTGATGAATCGTGCGCATGCATATAAGGCCAAGGTTGAAGCGAATGAACGCGACGGAGAAGATCCCGACAATAATGTCACAATGGGTCTTTTCTGCTATCCGATTCTGATGGCGGCCGACATTCTGATTTTCAAAGCAAATTTGATTCCGGTCGGAAGAGATCAGATTCAGCACATTGAAATGTGCCGTGATATTGCCGCTCGCTTTAACATGCTTTACGGCAATGGCAAAGAAATCCTTCCGCTGCCCGAGGCGCTGATTGACGAGGAGGTCGCGGTTCTTCCTGGTCTTGACGGGCGCAAGATGAGCAAGAGTTATGACAATGTCATTCCTTTGTTTGAGGGCGGAGAGAAGGCGCTGAAAGAAGCGATTATGAAAGTGGTCACGGATTCCAAACTTCCGGGCGAGCCGAAGGATCCGGATTCCACATCGCTGACTCAGCTCTATGAGGCGTTCGCGACGCATGAAGAGCGTGAGGCGTTCCGCAAGGCGCTTCGTGAAGGGTTGAGCTGGGGAGAGGCCAAAGAGATCGTTTTTAGCACAATTAACGGTGAAATCGGTCCTATGCGCGAAAAATATGAAATGTATATGCGGGAGCCGGAAGTCGTAGAGAAGATTCTTATCGAAGGCGTGGAGAGGATTCGTCCGATGGCCAGAGAACTCGTCGCTCAGGTGCGTGAGGCGGTCGGCCTGAGAGCATTCCGAGCTCTTGAAAATAAAGCGAAAAAAGTTAAGACGCGCAAGGGCAAGTGTGTGGTGAAGCAGTATCGGGAGAAAGACGGACTCTTTTACTTCAAGCTGGTTGATGCCAGCGGAAATCTTCTGGTGACAGCGGGAGGCCTTGCTTCCGGCAAGGAGACCGGAGCGCTGGTTAAGCAGTTTAAGGCTCAGGGAATGGCGGCGCTGACTGGCGTCTTTAATGAACTTGCCGAGTCGGTTTCCGAGCAGCAGGTGCAGGAAGCGCTTAGAGAGCTTGCGGAGGAATAGTGTGAAGAGGTGCTGCTTTGACGGCACCTTTTTCCGTAATGATCCAGTCCATTGCGGCATCGAACGGTTCCGTCTGAAACTGCGCGGCGGCAAACTGTGAAAAGCAGATCCCGACGGTTAACGGGCGCGGATCGGCCTTTTGGAGATAGCGGTCATAGAAACCGCCTCCGTAGCCGAGGCGGTGCCCGAGAGGATCGACGCCGACGCATGGGACCAGCAGAAGATCCGGAGCGGCGCACTCCGTGTTTTGCGGCTCGGGAATTCCAAATTTCCCCTGAATCAGCTTCTGCTGCGGCAGCCATTGGCGGAAAATCATTTCTTTGCCGACCGTGACAGGAAGGTAAAGTTTTAGCCCGCTTTTCTCAGCGCTCAGTCGAAGGGCAGCCGGCCGAATATCGGGTTCGCTTCCGATAGGATAGAAGAGTCCGATGGTTTGAGTCGTCGCCCGGCTCAGCCAATCTGCTGCGGACTGACAAAGTTCGGCATTAAGTTCGGCCCACCGGTTTGATTTTTTAAGTGTGTTTCTCTGTTCGAGCAGTGCGGCGCGGACAGTTTTCTTATTTGACAGCATAGGATTCGACAGAGTTCGGAATGAAAAAATATATTGTAGGCGGCTGGGTACGGGATAAGCTTCTTCAGGAAAGAGGCTTTGCGGTTCGGCCCTCCGATCGTGACTGGGTTGTCATCGGAGCGACGCCCGAGGAAATGATCTGTCAGGGCTATACGCCCGTGGGCAAAGACTTTCCCGTTTTTTTGCATCCGAAAACTCATGAAGAATACGCCTTGGCGAGAACAGAACGCAAGAGCGGCAATGGTTATAAGGGCTTTGTGTTTTATACGGCGCCGAACGTCACTTTGGAGCAGGACTTGTATCGGCGCGATCTTACTGTCAATGCTATCGCGATGGATGAGAACGGGCATGTGACCGATCCTTACGGCGGCTGCCGGGATTTGGAGGCAAAAGTGCTTCGAAACGTCAGCGACGCGTTCAAAGAGGATCCGGTTCGAGTTCTGCGCGCGGCGCGCTTTGCTGCGAAGCTGCCGGATTTCACGATCGCCGACGAGACGAAGCGCCTGCTCAGATCCATCGTTGAAAGCGGAGAGACGGACTATCTCGTGGCCGAGCGTGTCGGGCGGGAACTCATGAAAGCGCTGCATGAGGCAAAGCCTTCACGATTCTTTGAGGTTTTGAAAGACTGCGGTTATCTCTCAAGCTCCTTTCCCAAGTGGCGTCTGACATCTAAGACGATGGATCTGACTGATGCGGCAGATGACTCCTATACAGAGTCGGAGCGCTTCGCGCTGCTTTTTCTCGACACAGATCCGAGCGCTCTTGGAGAGATCTTTAAGCTTTTACGCGTCTCTTCAGAAAATGAGGACTTGGCGTTGCAGTTTAGTCGAACGCTTCATGGCGCCGAGCTTCGAAGCGGTTCTGCAGAGGAGGTGCTCGAGTCGTTAAAGCGAAAGGACGCACTGCGCCGTCCCAAGCGTTTTGCTTCTCTGATGAAGCTCTTGGAGAGCGCTTCGGCCATAAAGGATCAGGCGTTTTGGCTGGGCGCCGCTGAGGCGCTTATGAGTGTGGATATGAAGGCCGCGGCAGAGGTGGCAGAGGATAGAAAGGAAATCCCGCAGGCGATTCGTGCGGCTTCTTTGAAGGCAATTGAAGCTTACTTAAAGGAATTTGCCGATCAGCATTAAGACAACTGCGATCAGCATGGTACTGGCAATAGGAATCTGAATCTTTCTGCCGAAAACAGAAAGATTCAAGTCGCCCGGCAGTTTTCCAATGCCGAGTTTTTGAAGCCAGGGGATTGCTGAGGTCAGAACGCAGAGCCCGATAAAAATAGTTAATATCCATCGCATAGTTAGATTTTACACATCCGTGCAGTGAGGACATCCTGTGGTTTTCGACAATTTAATGTTCAGCGGACAGCTGAGAAAAGTCATCATAAAGAATTACATTGCTCAGGCCCAAATCGGTGTTTATGAACATGAGAAAAACAAAGTCCAGAAAGTAAGATTCAATGTTGATCTTTATGTGCGAAAGGCGCCGGGGATTCCTCGTGAATTCAGCGAGGTATACAACTATGACTTAGTTCCCCAGGTGATTGAAAAGACAATAGCGCGTGGGCATTTTGATCTTCAGGAAACGCTGATCGGGGAGATTGCCCGAGAGTTGCTGAAGGATCAGGAAGTTGCTGCGCTGCGCATCCGAAGTGAAAAACTTGAGGTATATCCGAATGCGGAGTCGGCGGGGATAGAGGAGTTTTTTGTGCAGGATGATTCGCAGAGACCGAAGGAGTGCTGATGGGAGCCGAAGAATTTCAGAAAGTAGAGTTTAAAGAGTCCGAGGGCGGACAGGAAGATAAACCGGCGCGTCTCTCGTTTGAGAACCGAAAGCTCGAGAAGCGTCTGGTGCGTCTTTGCGCCAAGGCCATTACCGACTTCAACCTGATTGAGGACGGTGACAAAGTTATGGTGTGCATCTCAGGCGGCAAGGACAGCTATGCGCTGCTTGACGCTCTGATTCGTCTTCGCGGCAGAGCGCCGATACACTTTGATCTGCTTGCGTTCAGTCTGAATCAGCATCTTCCGGATTTTCCGCTGGATCGGCTGAAAGCCCATTTGGAAAAGAGCGGTGTTCCTTATCACATTGAGGATCAGGATACTTTTTCGATTGTGAAGTCGAAATATCCGGGCAGTAGGAATCTGTGTTCTTTGTGTTCCCGTCTGAGACGCGGCATTATCTACCGGGTAGCGCGTGAGCAGAAGTGTACAAAGATTGCGCTTGGTCATCATATGGACGATGTGGTCAGCACGCTGATGCTGAATATGTTTTACGGCGGGCGGCTGAAAGCGATGCCGCCGAAGCTTTTAAGCGACGCGAAGGAGCATATTGTCATTCGTCCGCTGATTTATTTAAGAGAAAAGGATTTAGCCCGCTGGTGCCGTGTCAATGGTTATGACGTTATTCCGAAGATGTGCGGCGCTGATGACGTCTGCCGTCGTGAAATGAAGGCGATTATCGAGCGAATGGATCGGCAGACGCCGGGTCGGGTGGAAAACATCTTTAGAAGTCTTACCCATGTCGCTCCGTCGCATCTGGTAGATGAAAACCTGTTTGACTTTAAGGATCTCAAAGCGTCTCCTTTTGAGGACGAACAATAGAGAAACCAAGTCGATGAGAAGCCTTTTGCTGTCGGGTTGCTGACTGTCGCTACTTGCGTGAGAGGCGCTGTCTCTTTGCTAAACTAAAAATGAGACATAGAGTTTATTTGAGAAGCCGGGTTCTAAACCGGTTGATTTGATTAGAGGTACAAATGAGAGCTCGCTCATTAAAGATTATTGACTTGGCGGTGCATCATGTCGCAACGATTGCTGCCGGAACTCCGCTTTTAAATGCGGCAAAGGAAATGCGTTCGCAGCATGTCGGCAGTTTAGTCGTTGTTGATAAAGACTATCATCCCCTTGGCATGCTGACTGACCGCGACATTACTCTGGAAGTCGTTGCGCTGGAAAAAGATGTTCAGGCCCTTAGTGTGGATGACGTGATGAGTTCTCCGGTCTGCACCGCCAACTCCAATGAAACAGTGGTTGACGCGCTTGCCCGCATGAGAGAGCAGGGCATTCGCCGCCTTCCGGTGGTTGACGACAACGGACGTCTCTGCGGGATTGTGACGGCCAACAATATTGTGGAAGAAATCTCCGAACAGCTTGACAGCGTGGTTCGTGCGGTTAAGTCTTCCAAGACAAGAGAACAGGCTCAGCGCCCGTAAGAAGGACGATATGCTGATCAGCAGTCCCAACTTCAGCAACGGCGGGATGATCCCTCGAAAATTCACTCAGCAGGGAGAAGATATTTCTCCTGCGATTGAGATTACGGATTTGCCTGAGGGAGCCAAATCGATCGTTCTGGTCTGCATGGATCCGGATGCGCCGGATCCGCAGGCGCCGAAGCGGACATTTATCCATTGGATTGTCTACAACCTGCCGGCGGTTCCGCTGTATCTTCCTGAAGGAGCCGACCCAAAGGTGCTTTATCCCAATTGTTTTCAGGGACTGAACGACCGTGGGAAAGTGGGCTATATAGGGCCTAAGCCGCCGATTGGAATACACCGCTATTATTTCAAAGCGTTTGCGGCGGACTGCTGGCTGAAGTTTGAAAAGACGCCCTCGCTCAAAGAGATCTACTACAGTCTGGACGGTCGTGTCGTGGCCATGGCGGAATACATGGGACGCTACAAGCTGCTGTAAAGCAGATCTGTTTATGATCAAGCCGCGTACTGCGGCTTTTGCTGTTTTTAGACAATAAAAAAGACCGCAGTGCAGTGACGGTGCGGTCTTTTATTTTTAGAGACAAAGAGGCTTATTTGCCTTTCTTCTTTGAATCTCTCTGCACGCCGACGAGGCTGTTGCTAAGCTGAAGAAGGATATCGCTGTGCTCACCCTTTTCGTAGATGGTGTTGGCTCGGCCGAGGATTAACGGATCGATGGCGCCGATCGCGTCAAGATCCTTGTCGGTGTAGGGCAGTGAGTGCAGAACATAGCGCATCGCGTTCAGGCGTGCGCGTTTTTTATCGTCACTCTTAATGACGGTCCAGGGAGCGGCGACCGTGTCGGTGTTCAGGAACATCGCTTCTTTGGCTTTTGTGTAGTCGTCCCATTTATCGAGGGAGGCCATATCGATCGGAGAGAGCTTCCAGCGCTTGAGCGGATGAACCTGGCGCTCTTTGAAGCGTCTTCTCTGTTCTTTACGGCTGACGGAGAACCAGAACTTAATCAGATAAATACCGCTTCTTGTAAGAAAACGCTCAAATTCCGGGCATTCTCTCATGAACTCGAGGTATTGTTCATCGGTGCAGAAGCCCATAACGCGTTCTACGCCGGCGCGGTTATACCAGGAACGGTCAAAAAGGACGATTTCGCCGGCGGTCGGCAGATGCGGAACGTAGCGCTGGAAGTACCACTGACCAAGTTCTCTCTCAGTCGGTTTTTCCAGAGCGATCACGCGTGCGCCGCGGGGATTCAGGTGCTCCATGAAGCGGCGGATTGTGCCGCCTTTGCCTGCAGCATCGCGTCCTTCAAAGAGGATTACAACGCGCTGTCCGGTTTCCTTAACCCAAGTCTGCAGCTTGAGAAGTTCGACCTGAAGAAGATACTTTTCTTTTTCGTAGAGCTTGCGGCTCATGCGGTTTTTGTACGGATAGCCGCCGTTTTTCCAGTCTTCGTTCAGTTCGTTCTCGCTAACGACAGGTTCAGGCTTGGAAGAGGCGTCTTTAACTTTCTCACGCTGCACCAGAGCCTTGAGAATCGCTTTGCGGTCGGCAGGAGCTTCTCCGTCGAGAATCGAGATCAGAGCCGCCATTTCATGCTCATTGGCGGCGGCCGTCATTTGTTTGGTGACGTAAGTTTCGGCTTCGGCCTCTGAGGTGATCGGAGAAGACGTGATTCCTTCGATCTCTGTCTGGAAAGGATCTTTCTCGTCAGCTTCCGGCTGAACGGCAGCCTGCTGGTTCGGTTCGGGTGTCTCGACCTTGTTCTTCTTACTGGACATTTAACATCTCCTTCTGCAGAAATTCCGTCCTGACCGCTCGCGACGGTTAAGAGGAATTTTTCTTGCTCAATATATAGTTATAGATAATTTTTTTGGATAAACCGGAAATCTTACTGGCAACTGCCGCAAGCTGTCCAGTTGGAAGCAGCGGAATAAGGTTATCCAACCATTCTCTAAGCTCCTGGCTTAACTCCTCTTCGGTATTTTTCTCTTCCGCATTTACTAAAACTACATACTCTCCTCTAGGCTCATGATGCTTTGACCAGTCAGTCAATTCGGAAGCGGTTAATGATTCGATATTTTCGAATTTTTTTGTCAGTTCTCTTGCGATGGCGATTTTTCTCTGCGCGGGAACATTTTCGGCGAGTTCTTCCGCGAGTTTAAGGATACGGTGCGGCGCTTCGTAGAGGATGAATGTGCGTCCGCCGGAAACGAGTTTGGCGATTTCGTCCCGACGTTCCTTTTTACCGCCGTGAAGGAAGCCGTGGAAAACGAAGCCCTCAGGCGCCATACCGGCAGCGGACATGGCCGTGACAACGGCACTTGCGCCCGGAACCGGAATGACGCGATAGCCGTGCTCACGAACAATTGCGACGCTTTTTGAGCCGGGGTCCGAGACTGCGGGCGTGCCCGCGTCCGTCACCAGTGCGACTCTCAGTCCCTGAGAGAGGTACTCGAGGATTTTTTCCGTTCCTTCATGCTCGTTGTGCTGGTGCACTGGGAAGAGCCGTCCCTGTATATTAAACTTCTCAAGTAATTTCTTAGTTTCTCGGGTGTCTTCAGCCGCGATGAAATCTGCCTGAGAGAGCGTCCAAAGCGCTCTCAGCGTGATGTCGCCGAGATTGCCGATTGGCAGTCCTACGATATAAAGGGCCGGAGCGGGAAGATCCTGAGATGCAAGAGAAATGCTGTCGAGTATTTTTTCAATTTCGAAGCAAGGTTTCGAGGAGTCCATTTTGACCTCATTGGTTAGATGCCGTTTAATTAGCTTAACTGCTGTCCTGGCGGTTTCCTTATCGATGAATGCCGTCGCTCAGGAAAGTTCAGGCTCTGCGCACACGGATGAAGCGGTGCAGAGACAGAAAGTGGCATTGATTGTATCGCCGAAGGGCAGCCCTTTGTGGCAGGCTACGAACCCTTTGCGGGCAGGTATCCGGGCAGCCTACGAGCGAGTAAAGGATAAGTATGAGCTGGTGGAGTTCACTTTGAGTGAACCGTCGGCCGTACGTGATGTTTTAAACTCCGCTGCGGACGCAGGCGCGATGCTTGCGATCGGTCCGGTTTCAAAGCCGGCGGTGCAGGCGGTTTCAGAGCTTAGTTATCTTCCTCTCCCGGTGGTCGCGATTAATCGAGCGCACACGGAGCGCGTCCCCGAGCTGATGCTCACGCTGGACATGTCGGTTGAAAGCGAAGCCGAGCAGCTGGTTAAGATCGCGCTTGAGAACACTGCTTCGGAGCAGAACGCGGCAAAGAGTTTTGTGATTTTCACGACTGGCAGCGATTATGACGACAAGCTTGCCCGAACAATTGAGCGAGAGCTTGCAAAGTCCGGCGTGTCCGCTGAACGCCGAAGTATTTCCCCTGAGCAGCTGAGTTATCTTCGTCAGGAAATGCGCGGAAAGAGCTTCCGAGGCGTTTTCTTTGCGATGAGCGCACAGCAGGCAAGTCTTTTAAGGCCCTATATTCCGCCGGAACTTCCCGTATTCGGAACAACGTACACAAGTCCTCTGCATCTGCAGGATCGTATGCAGGCAAAGACCCAAGCCAATGATCTTGTCGGCATGGTTACGCTTGAACTTCCCGCAGAAACAAAACTTCCGCTCTCGTCCTACTCCGGTTATATGAAGGTGTACGACAAGATGAGTCAGGAAGAGCGGCAGATGTTTGCCGTGGGCATTGATGCCTGGCAGGTTGGAGAGCAATGGCTGAAGTGGGCCAAAGATTTTTCATTCTCGGAAAGCATGAGCGGCAGACTGACCTATTCCGGTGAAGACGGACAGCGTGTTATTCGTCAGCTTGACAAGGCGGTGGTGAATCCTTCGAAGACCGGTTCCGCGGAAGAAGATTTAGTGCAGTTCACCGAAGATGCCGGAGATGCAGGATTATGAGTCTGATCTCGATATTGCAGGCTCACCTGGCCTGGGGGGACAAGCCTCTTCTTGATTCTGTCGATCTGACGGTTGAAGAAGGGCAGAGAATCGGATTGATCGGACGAAACGGGACAGGAAAAAGCTCCCTGATGAAAGTGCTTGCCGGGCTGGAGAAACTTGACGACGGAACGCTTCACATACAAAACGGTTTAAACGCGGTTTATGTGGAACAGGAACCCTTTTTTCCTGAGGCTCCGACGCTGATGGAGTCGCTTGTTCTTCGCGGCCGCTTTGATGACATTGCCGACAGTAAATACCGTTGGCAGCTGCAGAGCAGATTATCGGAATATCTGCATCGCTTCGGTCTGGATGAAAATGCGGATCTGTCCAAGGCATCAGGCGGAGAGAAGAAAAAAGCGGCGCTTGCGCTGGCGTTTTCCCTTGAGCCGGATCTTCTTCTGCTGGATGAACCAACCAACCATTTGGATATTGACGCGATCGAGCTGCTTGAAGAGATTATTCTTTCCGAGTTTAAAAAATCCCGCTCACTGGTAACGGTTACGCATGACCGAGCCTTTTTGAACCGTATCGTTGACTCTATATGGGAGCTTGATCGAGGCGTTGTGCGCCGCTATCCCGGAAATTTCGAAGAATACCAGACGCGCAAAGCGGCCGAGCTTGCGGACGAAGAGAAGGCGCGTCAGAACTTTGACAAAGTGTGGTCGCAGGAAGAGGCTTGGATTCGCCGAGGCATTGAAGCGCGGCGCACGCGCAATGAAGGCCGCGTCAGACGGCTTGAAAAGATGCGTGTTGAACGAGAAAACCGCAGAGACCGTTTGGGTGTGGTTGATCTGAACATCGACGCAGGTGAGCGAAGCGGCAAAATCGTTGCCGAATTGACTGACGTTTATAAGAGTTACGGCGGCCGCTGCCTGATTAATGATCTGACCATGCGCGTGATGCGCGGCGATAAGCTCGGACTGCTCGGACCCAATGGGGTTGGAAAGAGTACGCTGATTAAAATTATTCTCGGGCAGGTTGCTCCGGATGAGGGCACGGTCAAACTCGGAACCAATCTCCAAGTCGCCTATTTTGATCAGCTTCGAACGGAACTGGATCCGGATAAAACGCTTCAGGAGACGGTTTCTCCGGGCTCCGACTGGGTTGAAGTCGGCGGAGTGAAAAAGCACATTGTCGGCTACCTCGGGGATTTTCTCTTCCCACCGCATCGAATGAACGTCAAAGTCGGCAGTCTCTCAGGCGGTGAACGCAACAGACTGCTGCTTGCGAAACTGTTTGCCAAGCCGGCAAATCTTCTTGTGATGGACGAACCGACCAATGACTTGGATATTGAATCCGTCGAGATGCTTGAGGATACGCTGAGCAGTTATCCCGGTACCGTACTGATTGTGTCTCACGATCGGCAGTTCATGGATAACGTCGCTACGTTTGCGATTGCGCCGGACAAGAACGGCAAGTGGACCTCGTATGCGGGCGGCTATGAAGAATGGCTGCGCTGGCGGGCAAAAGAGGGGAAAGAAGAGAAGAAGACGGAAGCGGCAAAAGAGGCTCCGAAAGAAAAGTCTGTTAAGCCGAAACGGCAGCCCAAGGGCGGATTGACCTATAAGGAGAGACAGGCTTTGGAGGCGCTGCCCGCGGAAATTGAAGCGCTTGAGACACGGCAGAACGAGCTGATTGAACAAATGCAGTCCCCCGACTATGCCGCAAAGAGTGCGGAAGACAAACTGAAGCTTGGGGACGAACTTACGGATGTCGGCAGCTGTCTTGAGCAGAAGTATCAGCTCTGGGAGCAGTTGGAAGAAAAACAATCTCTTGCAAAATAATTTGAGATTTTCGGGCTGATAAAGTCCAAACTATTCGTATAGAACAGAAGCAAAAGAGGAGGTCTCTATGAAATCTAAATTATTAAAAGGGGTCTTTACCGCTTCCATCATGTGTCTTGTATTGAGCGGATCGCTTGCTGATGCTCGTCCCGGCGGCCCCGGCCACGGCGGTCTGGGCTTCCGTCCCGGTCCTCCTCCCGGAGGTCCCGGTTTTCGACCGGCCCCTCCGCCTCGCTATCACCACGGCGGACCCTGGCGCCACTTCGGCAGAGATGTCTTGGGCGGAGCTTTGACATTAGGGCTCGGACTCGGTGTGGCCGGAGCCATTAGCAATGCTTTGTCGCCCACGTATGTTGCGCCAAGCTATGTTCCTCCGGCTTATCCGGTCACTGCGGCCGTACCGACTTACACAGCACCAGTGGTGGCGCCTGTCGTGACCGCGCCGACGGTTATTCCGGCTCCGGTTGTGACTGCGCCTGTTGCAGCCCCGGCACCTGTTGTTGTTTCACCTGCGCCGTCGGGAAATACGATGTATTGGTGCCAGGCCAGCAAGAATTTTTATCCTTTCGTGACGGAGTGCAGCTCCGGCTGGGAGGTTAGGATTATGCCGGCCAATTAGCCGAAACATTCCTCTCTTGGAGAGCCGCGTTCAGCGGCTTTTTTATTGACCTTTGCCGGCAGACATCAAGCCGCACCCGCTTGATTGCGCATTTTTCGAAAAAAGAAGAAATTTTTTCGCTGCGGATTTGTTAGGGTAAACACGGATTTTTTACGTCGTTAAATACTTATTTTTATGTTTAGCCTAGCAGGTATTATGGGAGATAGTATCGTGACAGATAGCAAGGAAGAGCGAGCTAGGGCTCTTGACGGGTTAACAACACTGTGTGAATTTTTCCAGAATCGGGTCTGCAAAGGGCCTTCGGACGAGGCTTTACGGGAATTCAACAAATCGACAAAGGAATGGGTTTCCGTTACCTACAGCGAGCTTGGAGAAAAAGTTTTGAGCTGGCGCAAAGCTTTTGCCGCTCTCAACCTGAAGCGAGGCGATCGTGTCGCGATGCTTTTGCCCAACGGCGTCAATGCTGTTTGTTTTGACCAGGCGGCGATGGCCAATACTCTTGTCCCGGTCCCGCTGCACGCAATTGATACTCCCGCATCGAGCGCATATATTCTCCAGGACAGCGGCGCATCCGTTCTTGTCACCGACAAAGTTTCCAAGTGGGAAAAAATTAAAGAAGCCGGATTTGACCTTTCGGCGCTGAAGAAGGTCATCATTACCGATGATGAAGCGCCGTCAGGCGGTATGGTCAGCGCGCTTGCGGCCTGGCTTGCGTCGGCCTCTCAGAATGCCGATCTTCCGGACTCTCCGACCGAGCAGGATTTAGCCTGCATTGTGTACACCTCCGGAACGACCGGCAGACCCAAAGGCGTCATGCTGACACACAAAAACATTACGAGCAATGTTCGCTCTACGCTTGCTCACGTGAAGCCGGAAGTCGGTGATATCTTCCTCTCTTTTCTTCCTCTTTCCCATATGTTTGAGAGGACGGCGGGCTACTATCTCGCGCTGGCAACCGGCTCTACGATTGTTTTCAATCGATCGCTTCAGTACTTGGCGGAGGACTTCAGGATTGCCAAACCCAATGTTCTGATTTCCGTTCCCCGCGTATATGAGCGTATCTACGGAAAGCTCAATAAAGTGCTTTTGGATAAAGGTCCTGTCGCCAAGAAGGTTTTCGAAACGGCAGTGAACGCCGGCTGGAGAGTGTTCTGCAGAAAGAATCGAATTCGGGTGGCGTCGTCAGTGCCCCCGCTGATTGATTCAGTGACGAACAAACTGATCGGCGGGAAAATTTCCAGGACGCTTAAATCCCAGTTCGGCGGCCGTCTTCGTGTTGCGATCAGCGGCGGGGCATCTTTGAATCCGGAAGCGGCAAAAGTGTTTTGCGGACTCGGTCTTCCCGTCATTCAAGGTTACGGCATGACGGAGACTTCTCCGATTATCAGCGGAAATAACGTAACGGATAACGATCCGGCCACGGTTGGAAGAGCGCTGAAGGATGTCGGAATTCGTTTAGGCGACAAGGACGAGATTCAAATTAAGGGCGACTTGGTGATGCGCGGATACTGGAATCGCGAAAAAGAGACCAAGGAAGCCTTTACGGAGGACGGCTGGCTGCACACAGGAGATCAGGGCCGTTTTGATGAGGACAGGCGTCTGAAAATTGTCGGCAGAATCAAAGAGATTATTGTGACGTCGACCGGTGAAAAGATTTCTCCGGTGGATATCGAGAGTGCGGTGGAAACGCTTCCTTTGGTGAACCAGTGCTATGCCGTAGGAGACGGGAAGCCCTATATTGGAGTATTGGTTTCCTTGGATTGCGAGCGGTGGAGCGCTCTTGCTTCTTCGCTGCATTTGGATCCGAAGGATCAGGTTTCGCTCACCGCAAGCAGCGCCAAGAGCGCGGTGCTTCAGCAGGTAAAAAAGGCCTGCAGGACCTTTCCGGCATACGCTGTGCCGCGAAATGTCACGCTTACGCTGGACGAGTGGACGATTGACAACGGTCTGCTGACACCGACGCTGAAGCTGAAGAGAAAGCCCATGAACGAAAAATACGGATCGCTGATTGATGACATGTATATGGGGGCCAAAAAAAGTTCACATGCCGCGAATAACCTATAATTCTCGGTCGAACTAACGTAGTAAGAGTCATCATGGAAAAATCAACGGAAACGATCCGCACTGCGTACAAAGGAAACGCAAAGCACGAGAAATCAGAAGCAATTGCACCGGGCTGGATGCTGAGGGCGACCGAAGCGGTCATGCAGTACTACCTGGACAAAAATCTGACTCTGGATCCCTGCATTCTTCAGGAGTTTCCCAAACCGCAGGAAGGTCATCAGTACATGATGTACGCGCACATTCCTTTCTGCAAGACGCTTTGCTCTTACTGCACATTCCATCGTTTTCTGTTTAAAGAATACAAAGCCCGTGAATACTTTGTGAACCTGCGCAAAGAGATACAGTCGGTTCATGACATGGGGTACAACTTTACTTCGCTTTATATTGGCGGCGGTACGACAACTGTTCTGATGGATGAGCTTGTTAAGACGATCGAGCTCACCCGTACGCTCTTTCCCGGCATCAAGGAGGTTTCCTGCGAGACGGATCCTCAGGTAATGGGCGATCCGTCCATTTCGATGCTTAAAGGATTAGTAGACCGCATGTCGATCGGTGTACAGAGCTTTGACGACGGAATTCTGAAGATGACCGAGCGTGATAAGTTCGGTACCGGCAAGCAGGTTTTCGACTACATCCAAAAGGCTCAGGAGCTTTTCCCGATCTGCAACGTTGACATGATCTTCGGTTTTCACGGACAGACCAACGAAGTTCTTCGTTCGGATTTAGCCAAACTGCTTGAGCTGTCGCCGCGTCAGATTACTACTTATCCTCTGATGGTGACGAGCCAGACAAAACGCAGCGTCAAGGACAAGATCGCAGCGCCCCCGGAAATTATGGCTGAGCAGTATCGAATTATTCTTGATACGCTCTGCCATGACTACACGCAGCTTTCAAGCTGGGCGTTCGGCAAGTCCAACAACGAGGGATTTGACGAATACGTTATCGATAACGACGAATATCTCGGCGTAGGCTCCGGAGCGTTTAGTTTTCTTGGTGACACGCTTTATGTGAATACATTCTCACTGAGACGCTATAACGAGCGCATCGGATCGGGAAGAAACGGTGTTGAAAGAAAGCGGACGTTTGATAAGTTCAATGTACTTCAGTATCGTCTTCTTTTAGGTCTTTTCGCAGGGCGTCTGAACCGCCGCTATTTCAAAGAAGTGCACGGCGTCAATCTGGATAGAGCTTTGTTTAAAGAAGTTCTGGGACTGAAGCTGGCAGGTGCCATTAAAGAGAATCCGGACGATCCCAACCAGTTTATTGTGACTGACAGAGGCAAACTGCTGGGACTGGTCATGATGAAAGATTTTTACTCGGCGATGGATAATATTCGCGCAGAACTGAGAAAACCTCTCAAAGAATCAGATATGTAAGACGAAATGTCCGATTAAGAGATATGTCTTATCGGATAAACCCTTATTTTTCCCATTTTCCAAGGGTAACTACCTAGACTTTACGTATTAGACCAATTGAGTCGATGTAACTCAGCCCGTAAACTGATGTATAAGGTTTTTATATTGGTCCGGCTGTCACTTTTGTGTACAGCGTAAACAAGAATTTTTCGGATCAAATTTTTATTTCCCATTTCAAGCTCTGGAGTTGAAAGATGGCTACTATGAACGTAGTGACTTTCCGTCCGCCGCAAGGCTGCCGCGGTGAAGACGGACCGGAATATCAGGGTAATTTCCGCAAAGGCGAACTGCGCGGGATTATTAAGATTAACAAAGACAACTGTGTCGGCTGCGATACATGCCGCAAATTCTGCCCGGTTGATGCGATTACCGGCGGTCTCGGCAGCATTCATAAGATTCGTGATGACGCATGCGTTAGCTGCGGACAGTGTCTGAGCGCATGTCCCTTCGGCGCGATTGAACAGATGTCCTTCGTCGAGGACGTTCTCAAGGTTTTGGACGATCCGAAGAAATTCGTGGTTGCTCACCCGTCTCCCGCGGTTCGCGTGGCGCTTGCTGAAGAATTCGGCGGCCAGCCCGGCGATCTCTGCACCGAGCAGATGCTTAACGCTTTCGAAAAAGCAGGTTTCACTGTTTACGACGTGAACCAGACCGCTGACCAGACTATTCTGGAAGAAGGTACGGAATTCATTAAGAAAGTCAGATACTGGTGCTTAGGCGAAAGAAGCCCTGAAGTGAACCAGATGGCTCATCATCCGCTGCCGCATTTCACCAGCTGTTGCCCCGGCTGGGTCAGAAACATGGAAATTAACTTCGCTTCTGCGATTCCTCATGTTTCCACAACTAAGAGCCCGGTTCAGATGGGCGGCGCGCTCGCCAAGAGCTGGGCTGCCAAGCACATTTGGAACAAGGATCCCCGCGATGTCGTGATGGTTGCTGTTACTCCCTGTACAGCCAAGATTTACGAAGCGAGCCGTCCTGAGTTTGTCGACGCATGGAAGTGGAACGTGGAACACGGCTATCTGCCCAAAGACACTCCCGCCTTCCCCGATATCGACTACAGTCTGACCACTCGTGATATCGCCGAACTTCTGCGCCGCAAAGGTATCAATCCGCTCACAATGCCCAAGACTCATGAAGTCAAGACAATGGAAAAATACACCGGTGCCGGGACGATTTTCGGCTGCTCCGGCGGTGTTATGGAAGCGGCTCTGCGTACAGCTTACGCAATTCTCTCTGGAGAAGAGCTCAAAGATCCGGACATCATCACAGTTCGCGGTATGAACAACTCCCTCGTTGAAGCCACTATTCCGATTCCTCTGAAAGCTCAGGGCGGAAAGATCTTCGAACTTCGCGTTGCGGTTGTAAACGGCGCGCTGCAGGATCTGCACAAAGTTATGAAGATTATCAACGAAGACAAGGATCGCTGGCACTTCATTGAAGTTATGAACTGCCCCGGCGGCTGTGTCAACGGCGGCGGTCAGCCGCTCCAGGGCGCCGGTTCCGCTTGGCTCGCTCCGACAACTCCGCTGCCTGTCAAACTCTAACTAGGGTGAATATCAAATGAGCAAATATCAATATACCGAACGTGATGTACCTGCCCTGTTAGGTCGTCGTGGATTCCTCAAGGTTATCGGTCTTTGTGCGGTCGCAGTTGTCGCTGCCGGCGCAGCGATCACGAAGCTGATCACTTCCAGAAATAAGGTGATTCTTGACCGTCAGGCCGGTTTGTATGCCGATGACAAGCGTCTTCAGAAGATGAAGCTGACTTCTTCTCATGAAAACGATGTTTGCTGGCAGGTTTATAAGGATATGAACGGTAAACCTGTTGAAGGCGAAATGTACAAACTCAACCATACGCACTACACACCGCGCTCTCAACTCGCTATGACGGAGGCCGAACATCATGTCTAACGCTGAAATGCAAGGCGCACGTATTCTGCGCTTCCACACTTCCGACAAAGTATTCCACTCTATCAACGCGATCTGCTGGTACGCTTTGTTCTTCACAGGCGCCATCGTTTACTTCGGTAACATGATGGGCAAGATCTCCGATGAAACAGCCAATCTTCTGATGGTTTGGCACATTTGGCTCGGCGGTCTGTTCACGCTGAACTTCATCGGCTATGTTCTGTTCGCTCCGGAACGCTTCGCAGTGACGATGAAGAACCTGCTCGAGTGGGACAAGAACACCATTCTTTGGTTCAGAAACTTCGGCGGCTATCCGCGTCGTTTCTTCAAGATCCCCTTCGGACCGGTTGAAGTTCCGCCCCAGGGCCGTTACAACGGCGGCCAGAAGATGAGCTATCTCATTTTCATCGCTGCGGTTGTTTACCTCATCGTCACCGGCTGGCTGCTTTGGATGGGTGCACCTCTTCTCGGTAAAACTGTCTTCTACTGGCTCTTCATGACCCACGTTTGGGGCAGCTTCATCGTGACAGCAATGGTCACCTGCGCTCATATTCCTCTGGCGCTCCTTTCCATGGAACACTTCAAAGGCATTTGGCGCATCGGTTCCGGCGACATCTCCTACGAGGCCGCCGAACACCACGCTCCCACATGGGTTCAGCGTGACGTTATCAAGGTCGTTGAGAAATAATTTCTCGTCGGATTGATTTCAAGAAAGGGGCTTCGGCCCCTTTTTTTATGGCTTTAATCTTTATACTGAAAGTTCTTCAAGCAAGGTGCTTATCATGGCAGAAATGAATCAGAGTCCCAGAGGGACACGAATTCACATCGGTTTGTTCGGCAGACGAAACGCCGGAAAGTCGAGTGTGATCAATGCGCTTACGAAACAGAAAATTGCGCTGGTCAGCGACATTGCTGGTACAACGACCGATCCTGTCTACAAAGCGATGGAACTACTGCCGCTTGGGCCGATCATGCTTATTGATACTGCGGGTATCGATGATGTCGGCGATTTAGGAAAGCTGCGCATCGGCAAGACGCGGGAAGTCATGACTAAGACAGATGTCGCGCTCATTGTGATGGATGCGGCAAACCCTTTTTCCGAATTCGAAGAAAAACTCATTGAAGAGTTCAAAAGACTGGGAACGCCTTATTTACTGGTTCTTAATAAGTGCGATACCGTGCCGTCTGCAGACGAGATTGCTGAGAAACTTCAGGCGGAGGTTAAAGAAGAATTCATAGTCGTCAGCGCGCTGAACAAAAGCGGCTTTGACCGACTTCGCTCGGCAATTCTCTCTGCGGCGCCGCGCGCTTTTGAAGACAGGCCGCTCATTCGGGACCTTTTGAACCCGGGCGATACCGTTGTGTTTTGCGTGCCGATCGACACAGCGGCGCCCAAGGGCAGACTTATTCTGCCTCAGGTTCAGGCGCTTAGAGACACTCTGGATGCCAACGCGAACGCGATTGTCGCAAAAGAAAACCTTATTGCCGCTCAGCTGGATAATCTGAAAACTCCGCCTGCCCTTGTCGTTACCGACAGTCAGGTGTTTGGCAAGGCTGCGAAAATCGTTCCTAAGGAAATTCCTCTAACATCTTTCTCGATCTTGATGGCAAGAAATAAGGGCGATCTGACAGGGCTTGTCGAAGGTGCCAAAGCGATTGAATCACTTAAACCGGGAGACAAAGTTCTGATCGCGGAAGCCTGTACGCATCAGTGTCAGGCTGAAGATATCGGACGTGTCAAAATTCCCGCCTGGCTGCAGGAGCATGTCGGCGGAGAGCTGTCTTTTGAATGGTATACCGGAGACTCATTTCCGGAAGATGTCAGCGACTATAAACTTGTGATTCACTGCGGCGCCTGCATGATCAACCGCAGAGCGATGCTTTCCAGACAGCGGCAGTGCAGAGAGGCAGGTGTGCCGATCGTGAACTACGGAGTTCTGATTGCGTATATAAAGGGAATACTGAAGCGCGTGCTTTCTCCCTTCCCGGAAGCACGGGAAGCGCTTTCGTAAAGGCTTCCCGGCAGATCGGATTAAATCGCAATATCCGTGTCGGTGTGTTTGAGCTTCTGACCGTGTTCTCGGGTGACGTGGAAAGTCACCTGAGGCCAGTGTTTCTGTGTGGTCTGAAGGTTGTATACGCTTGTCGCAAGGTACACCGGATTGCCTTCCGCGTCTTTTGCAAGGCGCAGAGCCTGTTCCCGCTCAAAATCTTTTTTCGTCTGTTCATCCGGGTATGTCAGCCAGCGGGCGGTTGAGATCGGAGTGTTTTCGTAGATAGCGTCGACGTTGTATTCGGTCGCCAGACGCTGAGCAACGATTTCAAACTGAAGTGCGCCGACCGCGCCGAGAAGAAGGTTGCCGAGTTCATCTTCGAACACCTGAATCGCGCCTTCTTCGCCGAGTTCTTTCAAGCCTTTATGAAGCTGTTTTGCTTTGAAAGGGTCTCTGGCGCGTGCGCTTCTGAACAATTCCGGAGCAAAGTAAGGAATACCGGTAAAGCCGAGTATTTCGCCTTGCGTTAGGGTGTCGCCGATGTGAAGCTGTCCGTGGTTATAGATACCGATAATATCTCCGGCAACAGCGTCGGTCATAAGGACACGGTCGTTGGCCATAAAGGTCAGAGCGTTAGGAATCTTCATATCCTTCTGTTCACGAACGTGGTAGACCTTCATGCCGGGTTTGTACTCGCCGGAGCAGACGCGGAAGAACGCGATGCGGTCACGATGTTTCGGATCCATATTGGCCTGAATCTTGAAGACGAAGCCGCTGAATTTGGCTTCATCCGGTTCAACCATGCGTTTGCCGGCATCACGAGGCTGCGGAGTCGGAGCCCAGCGAATGAGCGCGTCCAGGACGTCCTGCACACCGAAGTTATTGACACCGGAGCCGAAGAAGACAGGCGTTTGGTCACCGGCAAGGAAACGTTCCAAGGAGAAAGGTTCACTAGCGCCCTGAATGAGCTCGATGCTTTCTCTGACGTTCCCGATTTCCAGCGGGAACAGCTGATCGAGCCTCGGGTTATCCAGTCCCTCAATAACTTCGACATCGTCGCTAAGTTTCTCGCCGCCCGGAGTGAAACGGACAAGCTTATTGTCCAGAAGAGAGAACACACCTCGGAAAGTTTTTCCCATTCCAATCGGCCATGTAATCGGGGCACACTCGATTTTGAGGACGTTTTCAATTTCTCCGAGCAGATCGATCGGGTCCTGGACCTCGCGGTCCAGTTTATTGATGAACGTAATAATCGGAGTTTTACGCAGACGGCAAACTTCCAAAAGTTTAATTGTCTGCGCCTCCACGCCCTTGGCGGCATCGATAACCATGACTGCGCAGTCAACGGCGGTCAGTACTCGATAGGTATCTTCCGAGAAGTCCTCATGTCCCGGGGTATCGAGAAGATTGATTACGTGATCGTCGTACTCAAACTGCATAACGGAGCTGGTGACGGAAATACCGCGTTGTTTTTCAACTTCCATCCAGTCGCTCGTTGCATGACGGCCGGCTTTACGTCCCTTGACCGCGCCTGCGAGCTGAATTGCTCCGCCGAAAAGAAGCAGCTTTTCGGTAAGAGTTGTTTTACCAGCGTCAGGGTGAGAAATAATCGCGAAGGTTCTTCTGTGTTTAATTTGTTTTTGCGTTTGAGAGCTCAGCTCCGGCATTTTGTTGTCCTGTTTATCGATAAGTCACGAATTTTACGTCAATTTTCGAAGAGCTCTATTATCGCACCGACGGAATTATTTATCTTCGTAACAGGAAAAGAAGAAAAGAACGTATTAAATGTGATTGTTAAGACTTTATTAATTAGAATGTACGGAGCATCCATCTAGTTAAATCAAATGAAAAATTCATACTTTCCAAAATGGTCCGTGAAGACGGCAGGCGTTATTGCGCCTGATGAAACACTGCCCTTAGGCCAAACGCTTGCCATGGGCATTCAGCATGTTGTGATTATGTTCGGCTCAACGGTTCTAGCGCCATTAATTATGGGCTTGGACCCGAATGTTGCGATTTTCATGAGCGGTATCGGAACGCTGCTGTTCTTCCTGGTGGTTGGCGGTCACGTCCCGAGTTATCTGGGTTCAAGTTTCGCGTTTATCGGGGTCGTTATTGCGGCTACCGGTTATGCCGGCAGCGGACCGAATCCGAATATTCCGGTTGCGATGGGCGGTGTTATCGCCTGCGGTGTCGTGTATGCCTTGGTCGGTCTCATTGTTATGTTTACCGGAATCAAATGGATTGAGCGGCTGATGCCTCCGGTTGTCACGGGTTCCATCGTTATGACGATCGGCCTTAATTTGGCGCCTGTGGCGGTAAAAGGGATGGGTACAACGACTTTTGAACAGTGGTATGCCTCTGCAGCGGTTCTGATCATGGGGTTTGTCGCTGTTTATCTTCGCGGTTTCCTGCAAAAGCTCCTGATTCTTGTCGGTATTGTGATCGCGTATATCTTCTACTGGATCCTTACGAACTTAATG
The DNA here is from genome assembly GCF_943193095.1 of Parasutterella muris. Lineage (NCBI taxonomy): Bacteria > Pseudomonadati > Pseudomonadota > Betaproteobacteria > Burkholderiales > Sutterellaceae > Parasutterella > Parasutterella muris. The sequence goes on from NZ_CALPCV010000001.1 coordinate 99,707, forward strand.
GGTCTGGGCAAGCCGATTGATTTTCAGCCGCTTTATGACGCCAGCTGGTTTGGCTTTCCGCATTTCTCCGCTCCAGTTTTCCAGCCTGAAGCGATGATCCTCATTGTTCCGGTGGTTGTTATTTTGATCGCAGAGAACTTAGGACACATCAAAGCGGTCAATGTCATGACGCATAGAAATCTGGATCCCTATATCGGACGATCATTCTTCGGTGACGGGTTAGCGACTATCATCGCTGGTTTCGGCGGCGGCCCCGGCGTGACCACATACGGAGAAAACATTGGCGTGATGGCGGCTACCCGCGTCTACTCTACCTTGATTTTCCCCGTAGCCGGTCTGTTTGCGATTCTGCTGAGCTTCTCGCCGAAGTTTGGTGCGGTCATTCAAACTATCCCAGGTCCGCTTCTCGGAGCGGTTTCTGTGGTGGTATTCGGATTTATTGCCGCTGCCGGTGTGCGCATCATGATTGAAAACAAAATTGATCTTGCCAGCAGCAAGAACTTAATCGTGACTGCGGTTACACTGATTATCGGCGCAGGCGATTTCTCTCTGAAGATTGGCGGTTTTGAACTTGGAGGCATCGGTACAGCGACCCTTGCCGCAATTCTGCTCAACCTCATTATGGAAGACAGAAAGCAGTCGGCCTAATCATTTTTTAATTTTATTCAGCCGCCCGATGTTTCATTGAGGCGGCTAATTTTTTTTGATTTGAATGAAAAAGAGCGATCCCGCACGAGCGATTATTGAGTGGCAGAAGCAATTCGGCCGACATGATTTGCCCTGGCAGCAAACCACTGAACCTTATCCGCGCTGGGTTGCTGAAATCATGCTTCAGCAGACTCAGGTAAAGACTGTTATTCCTTACTATTTGAAATTTATGTCGCGGTTCCCGACAGTTAAAGCGCTTGCTAAAGCCGACCGGGAGGAAGTATTTCAGCTTTGGGCAGGGCTCGGTTATTACAGTCGGGCGGAGAATCTGCATCGCTGCGCACAGGAGGTCGCAGAGCGATACAACGGAGTTTTCCCGACAGAGATATCGGATCTTGTGACACTTTCAGGTATCGGCCGTTCAACAGCGGGAGCGATACGCAGCGCATGTACGGACATTCCGTCTCCGATATTAGACGGTAATGTCAAACGGGTTTTATCCCGTCTGCTGCTTATTGGTGACGGGCTCAGTGCATCAGCACTCGATAAGAAGCTGTGGCTTGCAGCCGAAGAGATCCAGCCTAAGGAAGAGGGAAGAGCCTATGCACAGGCAATGATGGATTTGGGCGCGACTGTTTGCGTCAGAAACAGACCGCGCTGTGAAGTTTGTCCTCTTCAGAAAATGTGCCGAGCATGTGCCGAAGGACTTCAGGAAAGCTATCCGCCCAAAAAGAAACGCGCTCCTGTGCCGGAAGAACCGATCCATATGCTGATCTACGTCAGGGACGGAAAAGTTCTTCTAATCAAGAGAGAAAGTCGGTACTGGAAAAATCTTTGGGTCCTTCCTGAGGCGCAGGTTTTGCCTTCAGACGCCCGCGAATGCGGATTCATCACGCATCGGCTGACGCACCTGAAACTGATGATTTCGCTCAGTACGGTTCCGCTCTCGTCTCCCCCCGAAGGTCGATGGTTCACATTGGAAGAGCTGACAAACGCAGCTGTTGCGACGCCTTTAAAGACGTTCTTACTGGAATTTCTTGCTTAGGCAGGAAAAATTATTTTGCGGCGTCGAGCGTGCGGTGGCGCGTAATGACGCCCTCACAGCGCTCGGAGAAATATTTTCCGAGCTGCTCGCAAATATAGACGGAGCGGTGCTGTCCGCCCGTACAGCCGATTGAGACCGTAAGGTAGTGCCGATTCTGTGCTTCGTAGTGGGGAAGCCACTTTTCCACAAAACCACGGATGTCTTCGAACATGCTTCGAACGAGAGGTTCCTTGCTGAGGAAATCGATAACCGGCTGATCTTTTCCGTTTAGCGGCCGAAGCTCTTCAACCCAATAGGGGTTAGGAAGGCAGCGAACGTCGAAGACCAAGTCACTGGCGATCGGCAGTCCTTTTTTGAACCCGAATGATTCGAAAGTGAGGAGGATGGCGCCTTTTTTGGCGTTGACGAAGCTGCGCACCCAATGCTTCAGTGTGTTGGGGAGCATTCCTGTGGTGTCAATGATATGCGCGTCATCCATGATCGGCTCGAGCAGTTTCCTTTCTCTTTCAATCGCTTCAACCAGCGTTTCGGGAGAATCTGAGTCGGCTTGGCTTAGAGGGTGCTGACGCCTGGTCTCGGAATATCTTTGGACAAGCGCATCTGTTGAAGCTGTCAGGCACAGTATCCTTAAATGCACACCGGAAGCGACCAGATCTTCAAGATCGCGGCTGAGCTCGGAGAGTGAAACATCGCTGCGTGCATCCAGTGAAACGGCAAGATGCTCTCTTCGGACGGAATGAAGATGCTTTGTGACAGGCACGACATATTTACCGGGCAGATTGTCGATACAGTAGTAGCCCAGATCTTCAAGCTGCTTCAGCGCGATTGATTTACCGCTTCCGGACAGGCCGGTCACCAAGATTAACTGCATTTCAAGTCCCCGTTTTTACAAGCCGTCCTCGGCCATCATAAGTTTGCGCTGCCGCTGGAAGAATTCCTCAATTGTGTTGATTCCCCGCAGCTGAAGGATCGCGCTTCGAACGGCGGCTTCGACCAGCACGGCAAGGTTTCGTCCGCCGCCGACTGGAATGATCATTTTTCTGATCGGCTGTCCGAGCACTTCGGTGAACAGTTCTGTCTCGGGCAGTCTTTCCATGAGTTCGCCCTGATCAAACTGCTTGAGTTCAGCCACAAGGTTAAGCCGCATTTTGCGGCGTACCGCAGTTTCTCCGAAGATTGTTTTAATGTCGAGCAGACCGATTCCACGGACCTCCAGGAGGTTCGCAAGTAACGCGGGCGCCGATCCCTCGACCCAATCAGGCGCTCTTTGAATGAAATCGACCACATCGTCTGCGACCAGACCGTGTCCTCGTGTGACTAATTCCAAGCCAAGCTCGCTTTTGCCGATGCCGCTTTGACCGGAGAGGAGAATGCCCATGCCGAATACATCCATAAAAACGCCGTGCATTGAACAGCTTGGCGCAAGCAGGCGAACAATGTATTGTCTTACGAGTGTCAGGACCCGCTCCGGCGTTTCCGAAGTGCTGAAAACAACCAGATCGTGTTCTATCAGCGCCTGCACCATATCCGGCTGCAGGCTAAGGTTAGCGCAGAGGACAAAGCCGAGAGATTTGTCTGAGGCAAGTTTCGCGATCAAGCTCTTTCGGGATTCTGAGCCGATTTGATCAAAGAATGCGATTTCAGCCGGTCCGAGAATGTGTAGTCGATCTGGGTGAATAATGTTTAGGAATCCGACTGCGAGTGTCGGATAGTTAACAGCGTTGGGCGAGAGCTCAATCGAATCTCCCGCATGAGACTGGCCGTAGAGCCAGTTGAAATCAAACTTGCGCTTGCAGAGGGTGAAGAGCTGCTGATAAGTTGCCATAAAAATCTAACTCTCACGTTTATCCGATTCGTACTTCTCAGCGCACCATTTATTCAGAGCTTCGCAAAATTTTTCCGAAGTGTTGGCCTGAGATAATTTTGTTCGGATGGATTCGTCGGAAAAAATTTCCGCGGCGCCGGCCAGAAGTTCAAGATGTTCGCTGCAGGCTTCTTCCGGAGCCAAGAGAAAGAACAGACTGTGCGTCGGTTCTTCTCCGGCGCGGGCGGGTTCGAGCTGCCCGTGCAGCCGGATGAAAAGGGCGCATGGCTGACTTAGGTTTGGAAGGCGGCAGTGCGGCAGAGAAATTCCGTAGCCGAGATAAGTAGAGCCAAGCTTTTCCCGCGCGATGAGTGCGTCGAACACCTCCTTGCGATCCAGTCGGTAAATCAGCGACAGAGCTTGAGCGGCTTGTTCGAATACACGTTTCTTACTGCTCGGTGAAATACCAAGCAGAATATTTTCGGGCTTTAGAAGCAGGCACAGTGCATTCATAATGCGTCACTCGATTTGATCAATCAGTTATTGTAAACGTGAATCAGCGAATTTTTTTACGCTGAGAAGCCGGTGCGATTCCAAGTGCATCGCGATATTTAGCGACCGTTCTCCGTGCGGCGGAGAACCCTCGCTCAGAGAGAAGCTCGGTGATTTTCGCGTCTGAGAGTGGTTTAGAAGGATTTTCAGAGGCGATAAGTCTTGCAATTTCGTTTTTGACTGCGATTGATGAAACCGCTTCATTGGAGTCACCGATTTGCGAAGAGAAGAAATATTTCAGCTCAAAGACGCCTCTTGCGCACTGCAGGTATTTTCCTGAAACGACTCTGGAGACGGTTGACTCGTGCAGCTCAAGTTCGTCTGCAATTTGGCGAAGGACCAAAGGGCGCATGCAGAGCGGTCCGGATTCAAAAAAATCGGATTGCCGCCGCACGAGCGCCTGAGTGACGCGAAGCAGTGTGATACGCCTATGTTCGATGTTTTTGATCAGCTCGGATGCTTCATGGAGTCTGTCTTTCCACAGCTGGTCATGACAGCTGTCGGTGACGGCCTCAGCATAAATTCGGTTAAGCCTGACTTTCGGCAGCGAAGCCTCGATCAGTTCGGCGCACCAGCCTTCGCCTGTCTTGCGAACAAGAATTTCCGGAGTGACATAGTTAATAGAATCCGTTGAAAATTCTGAGGCAGGATGCGGTGTTAGAGCGGCAATCAGGCGAACAGCCTCTTCCAGCTCCTTGGATGCGCATCCGAGGAGCGGGCGAATTTTATCGAAACTTCGTTTCGCGAGCAGCTCCAAATGCTCTTGGACGATTTGAGAGGCCAGCGCGCAGATTACCGGATCAGACTGCATTGACAATCTGCGATGATTCAGCTGGATTAGCAGAGATTCTTTGTAGTCGCGGGCACCAATTCCGGAGGGCTCGAAACTCTGCAGCAGTTTCAAAGCGGCCTTCCAATCGGAGAGCCTGATTTCGGCCGGCATCTTTGCCTCCTCTGCGAGCCGTTCAATAGGCGCGGAAAGGAAACCGTTGTCGTCCAATGAGCCGATAAGCCAGGCAAGAAGACTTTTTTCTTTATCCGAGAGAGAAAGACAGCCGACTTGCCGCAGTAAATGCTCAGCCAGACTTTCCGGATGTTCTTTTCGCTCCCAGGGTTCCTGATCGGAGGCGGTGCCTTCCCAGCGCAGCTGCTGATCCGAGTCGAAACTGTCGGCAGCCTCTTCACTCGTATCGGAGACTTCAAGCAGGGGGTTTTGATCAATTGCTTCGTTAATGAGCTGTGTCAGCTCAGCAGTTGAAAGCTGAAGGATGGATATGGCATGTCTCAGTTCCGGCGTAAGCGCCATGCGCTGAGACTGCTGCAGTGAAAGCGTCTGAGCCATAGCTCCTACATAGAGAAATTATCGCCGAGGTATGCGTTGCGCACGAGCGGATTTTCCACGATTGCCTCAGGTTTTCCGCTGGCTAGTACGCTTCCGTCGCTGATGATATAGGCGTGGTCGCAGATGCCGAGTGTTTCGCGTACGTTATGGTCGGTAATGAGGACGCCGATGCCGCGTTCTTTTAAGTAGTGAACGATGCGCTGGATTTCGATAACTGCGATCGGGTCTACGCCGGCGAACGGCTCATCGAGAAGAATAAATCTCGGTCTTGCGGCGAGCGCTCGGGCAATTTCCGTACGGCGTCTTTCTCCGCCAGAGACGGTCGGAGCCAGATTGTTTCGGATATGCGTGATCTGAAGCTCGTTGAGCAGGTTGTCCAGTTCTTCCTTAATTTGTTTCTTTGAGAGCGCAGAGCCGTCCGGATTAGTTTGAAGCTCCAGGATCGCCTGAATATTTTCTTCGACCGTGAGCGTACGAAATACACTGTTTTCCTGCGGCAGATACGTAATGCCGATACGCGCGCGTTTATAAATCGGAAGGTGCTGAATCGACTCGCCGTTCAGAAGGATTTGGCCGCCGTTGGATGCGACCAGTCCGACAATCATATAGAACGTAGTTGTTTTGCCGGCTCCGTTCGGTCCGAGCAGTCCCACGACTTCGCCGCTGTGCAGCCGCAGAGAGACGTCTTTGACAACCGTTCGCTGTCCGTAGATTTTCTTTAGGTTGAGCGCTTCAAGGACATTTGCTCCGTCCAGACTGTGTTTCTCGCTCATCTCTTAATTCCTTTGCTCGGCTGAAGTTCGATCGGTTTAGACGCGTCGAAATTGCTGTCGCGCGGCGCAATCACAGTGGATACTCTGCCGGCTGAGCCGCGATTCTTACTGCCGACAACGTCAGCGGTGGATGTAGTCATGTTGTAGGTAATGACAGTTCCTCTGCTTTCGTCTTTCATGACGCCGTTTTCCGAGCGCGAGACCTGAGCATTGTTGGTCAGAGTGAGTTCATTGGTTTTTTCGTTGTACGTCAGTTTGTCGCCCTTGCCGTGCATCCATTCTTCGACGCCGGGTGTTTTTTCATCTTTACGCTGTTTGAATGTGACGAGCTTTCCCTTTTGAGGCGTCATAACCGCGTGGCGATAGCCCTGAGGATCGATTGTCAAAACAAGTTTCGCACCGCGGATTTCCAAGGTCCCTTGATGGACGGCCACGTCGCCGGTGTAGACCGCGACCTGTTTCACATCGTCGCCATCGAACTTGTCAGAGAAAATTTGGATCGGCTGAGACGAGTCGGCGCTTTCGGCTGAAGCGATTCCCGGCAGAACTGAGCATAAGGCAAGAAGGATGGAGAGGGGCAGTTTTTTCATTTTATTCAGAAAGAAAGTCACTTCAAAGTTAACTTAGTATCCTACTACAAGTCTTAGAAAGAATAACGAAAAGACAGGCGCAGAAGAAGCGTTTTTCTATCGCTGAACGTTCTTGACTGTGTTCGGCTGGAGGGTTGTCTGAACTCTGGAGCGAAGTTTAAATGTTCGGTCCACGTTGTCATAGTCAAATCCGACGCCGTTGGAGGTGTCTTCGCCCCGATAAAGCGTTGCAGGTTTGTCTGACGAATAGATATTGTCATCCGGGTAGGCGTCGAGCTGAGAAGTGGTAAGTCTGCATGCCGGAGAGCCGTTCTTTGCGGCCTGGCGGATGTCCACATTGTCATAGAAGTGAATCACGGCGCCGCTTTCCACCATCTTGGCAGTATCGCTTCTGGCTGTGACCTGAGCCTCGTTCGGATTAAGGGAGGCGTATTCCGGAAGAACGGCATCGGCATGTCCGTCCGAATAATGTTTCACTTCTTTGGCGAAAACTCTCGCGCTGGCTTTGCCGTCCTTGTCAAACTTGGTAATCGTAATGTCGCGGGCGATAAAGTCCGGAGACTCCAAGTCTGACAGATGCGTGATGTTTTCAAGTTCGGCTTTGACGGAGTACCAGTAGCTTAATCCGCAAAGCAGGACCAAGAGTCCAAGAGCGATGCAAGAGATAAAGCGGTCTTTCATTTAGATTTCCGTGTTGAATCTTTTGCGGACGACATATTCCATTTTGTCCTGAGCCTCGAGGATGAATTCTGCGAGTTCGCGGACGGCGCCTCTGCCGCCGGGCTGAGCGGATATCCAGTCAGCTTCTCTCAGGATCATAGGAACAGCATCTGAAGGCGCGGCTGAAAGGGCAACGAGCGGGAAAAGGCAGAGATCAGGGATATCGTCTCCCATGTATGCGGTTTCAGAAAGCTTGACGCCTGCGCGAGCGCATATGTCTGCCAAGCCGTCACGCTTATCTTTCTGGCCCTGCATCAGAAGTGTTATTCCGAGTTCTTTAGCGCGCTCCGTCACAATTGTGGAGGTGCGGCCCGTACAGATTGCGACCTGGATTCCCGCATCCTGCAGGAATTTAATGCCGAGTCCGTCACGGACGTAGAACTCTTTGAACAGTTCTCCCTCTCCGGAAATCACAATGGAGCCGTTTGTGAGGACTCCGTCCACATCTAGGCAGACCAGTTTGATATTTTTCGCGATATCTGTCAGTTTCATTAGATCACCTTTGCCGTCATCAGATCGTGCACATGGAGAGCGCCGATGAGGTGGTCGGCTTCATCCACGACCAAAAGCTGGTTGCGAAGCGTGGATGTAAGTATTTTGGCCGCCTCTGCCGCCAGAGCGGAAGGGGCAACGGTTGTCGGGTTTGCGGTCATGACTTCAGCGATCGGTACGGAACGGATGTCTCCGACCTTCTCGATCAGGCGTCTGAGGTCCCCCTCAGTGAAGATTCCTTTGACCTTGTTGTCCGAATCGACAATCGCGGTCATGCCGATGCGTTTTTTGGTGATTTCCTTAACCGCATCCATTACGGAAGCGTTTTCCAAGACGACAGGCATCTGATCGCCCTGGCGCATGAGATCGGATACGTGGATAAGAAGTCTTCGGCCGAGTGCGCCGCCCGGGTGAGAGCGCGCGAAATCTTCCGGACCGAATCCTTTAGCGTCCAAGCAGGCGATGGCGAGTGCGTCGCCCATGGCAAGCGTCGCGGTAGTCGATGACGTAGGCGCCAAGTTGAGCGGGCAGGCCTCACGTGTGACATGAATGTTCAAATTGACGTTTGCTTCACGGGCAAGTGTATTGTCGTCCGAGCCGGTGATGGAAATAACCGGGGCGCCTTCGCGAATTACCGTCGGGATAATCGCCAGCAGTTCAGAGGAGGTGCCGGAGTAGGAAATCGCAATGACAACGTCTTCTTTGGTAATCATTCCCAGGTCGCCGTGCGCGGCTTCTGCGGCATGCACAAAGAAAGCGGGGGTTCCGGTAGAAGCCAGGGTCGCGGCGATTTTACGTGCGATATGGCCGCTTTTTCCGATGCCGCTGACGACAACTCTTCCTTTGCAAGAAAGAAGCAGTTTCACTGCTTTGACAAAGGGCTCTCCGAGTCTGTCGGCCAGAGCTCGTACTTCATCAGCCTCTTCGATCAGCACCTGCCGGCCTAAGTTCAGAATTCCTTCTTCAGAAACCACGTTCATTGATCGTTCCTTATCTAAGCCCGCCCATCTCACATCAGCGCAGGCAGTAATTTATTGGAATAGATCATTATAGAAGGTTGTGCAGGTTCTCGGACTGCAAAATTGTGCTGTGTATGTCTCAGTGCTGCAGAATTTTTGCGAGGAATTTCTGGGCACGATCGCTTCGTGGTTTCGTGAAGAACTCTTCAGCGGGGGCCTGTTCGACAATTTCTCCCGCATCCATAAACAGAACCCGATTTGCGACTTTCCGTGCGAATCCCATTTCGTGCGTGACGACCATCATGGTCATTCCTTCCTTAGCGAGGCCGATCATTACGTCCAGCACCTCGTTGATCATTTCCGGGTCAAGCGCGGAAGTCGGTTCATCAAACAGCATGCAGACAGGATCCATTGCCAGAGAGCGGGCGATGGCGACGCGCTGCTGCTGACCGCCCGAGAGCTGTGCGGGGAATTTCGACGCCTGTTTTTCCAGGCCGACGCGGGCAAGCAGCTCCAGACCTCGCTTTTCAGCTTCTGCGCGGCTTCTTTTCAGCACTTTCATCTGAGCGAGCGTCAGGTTGTCGCTGACAGTGAGGTGCGGGAAGAGTTCGAAATGCTGGAACACCATACCGACTTTTGCTCTAAGACGCGTGAGGTTGGTTCCCGGGGCGCCGATGTCGATATCGTCAACAATGACTCGGCCTTCCTGATAATCTTCAAGTCCGTTGACAGTGCGCAGCAGAGTCGATTTTCCAGATCCGGAGGGCCCGCAGATGACGACAACTTCTCCTTTTTCTACTTTTGCGGAGCAATTTTTCAGTACTTGAAAGTCGCCGTACCATTTACTCACGTTATCTATTTGAATCATTGGCATTTGAATCTCTCTTTTCTCTTTTAGAAAAGTATACCGTTGAGAAAGCCGTGTAATCCTAGGCGGCGTATCGAATACTTTCTTCGAATTAATTTTGATGCGTTTTCGGTTTTACAATCTCGAGCAAATTTCAAACAAAAGGAGAAAAAATGCCCAATCAGGTCGATGCGCTTCCCGATAAACAGCCTGCAATCCGAGTCATTGCGATGCCGCCCGACACAAATCAGTATGGGGATATTTTCGGCGGATGGATTATGAGTCAGGTGGATTTGGCCGGCTCTTCCATCGCTTCGCGCACAGCAGGATGCAGAACCGCGACTGTGGCGGTAACAAGTTTCACATTCAAAGAGCCGGTTTGGGTCGGTGATGTTGTTTCTTTTTATGCGACGGTGATAAAAGTAGGCAACACCTCCATCACGGTTGACGTAGAAGTCTATGCGGAGCGTCTGCACAAGGACAATCACCGCATCGTAAAGGTGACGGAGGCCAAGCTTGTTTTTGTTGCGCTCGATAAAAACGGGCGTCCTCAGCCGGTTTATCGTCCTGATAATCCGAATCCGGATTCTAATCCTAATCCGGAAGAGGGCACGTTTTGGTTTTAGTCTTCGAACTTAGGGCTGCGTTTTTCCAGGAAAGCGTTAAACGCTTCGATCGTTTCAGCATTTCCTTCGAGCTGATCGGCAATTTCCGTTTCAAGCTTGCGCTGCTCGCTCAATCCGCTGAGATAAGCCGCTTTGAGCAGACGCTTTGTCGCCTTCAGAGCGGTTGGCGGAAGCGAAGCGAGGCGGGCAGCTGCCGCGTCGGCCGCAGCGGTGACTTTCTCGTCGCTGACAATGTGGTTAACAATGCCCATAGCAACGGCTTCTGCTGCGCTGATCGGTTCTGAGAGAAGCAGCTTCTGCGCGGCGAGTTTGTAGCCGGCGCTTTTTACCGCAAGCAGGCTGATGCCGTATTCCGGAGTCTTACCCAGAGCTAGCGAGGGAAGAGAGAACATTGCGTGTTCTCCGCAGAAAATCAGATCGCAGTGGTAGAGCAGAGCTGCCCCCTCGGCCACAGCCGGTCCGCAAACAGCGGTTACTATTGGTTTGGTGCAGGCATCCAATGCGTCGATGACTCTGCGGAAGGACTCAAAGAGCTCCTTGTCGCCTTTGACCTGAGCCTCGATGTCCAGTCCGGCGCAGAACACGTTGTTCTGTCCGGTGAGCATGATCACCCGAACGCGATTGTCTTCGCTGAGGTCGATTAACTGTCTGCTGAGTTCCCGGCACATTTCTGTGTCAAGTGTGTTTCTCTTTTCCGGACGATCGATGGAGATCTTCGCGATGCTTCCTTCGATTGTTGTGACGATAGCCATAATCAATTATCTCCAATAACGTTAAGGCCGCCTTCGCAAAGTTCTGCGGCGCGGCCGATTTTTCTTTATTCTGAGTTAAAACTGTCTGAAAGACTCCGTTTTCTGACTAATTCGAGTCAGCAGACGTATCCAGAACAAACAGATCCACATGCGGATCGTTCTCGTCAGTTTCTCTGCGATAGCCGCGCTTGCCCATCATATAGGCCATGCTGTCGTTGCCTTTGAGCACATATCCGATGAGTGAACGAACGCCCCGAGCCCTTGCTTCAGCCTCAAGTTCTGACATCAGAGCAGAGGCGATGCCTTGCCCCTGTTTATCTTCTCGGACAGAGATTCCGAATTCTGCATCCTCTCCGTTCGGAAGCAAAGAGAAGCGCGCCTCAGCGACGACTTCGTCTCTGTCCTGTTTGTTTTCCAGTGCAAGAATTGAGAACGTTCTGTCCGGGTCGTAACTGAGCGAGGATGCGGCAGCGATTTCCAGGGAAGTGTTCGCGCTGTGGAATCGAAGTCGGCGGCTGTTGTCCGAAAGCGAGGTCAGGTAGCTTAAGAAAGCCTCTTTATTTGCCAAGGAGGCGGAGCAGAACTTCAGGAGTCCGAATCTGCCGGTTTCTTTTTTCTCAGTCGGGCGCCGGTAAGGCAGAATGAGATGAGAAGCCTTTTCGTCAGAGCGAAGCTCGTCGGAGCCGATGACACAAAGAGCATCGAGCACGATGGCATCGCTTTGTCCGCACAGCAGAGGGTCAATTTCTATGGACCGGAGTGCGGGAATTTCCACTGCCAGTTCAGAAAGTCTGATCAGGATACGAATAATCGCTTCGGTATCACAGCTGCCTAAGCCCTTATATGCGCCGAGCAAGGTTTTGAAAGGTTCCTGCGCGATCATCCGCTTCGCATCATTCAGCGACAGCGGAACAAAACTGAAGACACTTGCGCCGCAGATCGGTCCGTAGAGGCCTCCGACCTGCAGGTAAACGATCGGGCCGAAGTGCCGAGTGATCTTCAAGCCGACTTTAAGTTCTCGCTTATTGTTTGTGTCTAATGTTTTTTGGAGGAAGACGCCGAAGCGCTCCTCCGCGCTGAACATTGAGGCCACTCGTTCTTTAAGGCTTTTCCAAGCGTTTTTGAGCTCTCGTTCGCTGCGCACGCCGAGTATGACGCCGCCCGCTTCGCTCTTTGACACGAGGCCGTCCATTCGAAGTTTCACTGCAAGCGGAAAGCCCAAGGCTTTGGACGCTTCAATGGCTTCTCCAAGGGAGCCGGCGGAAATGCCGGCCGTCGTTTCAATTCCGATACTCGCGAGCAGTTTTTTCGCTTCTTCCTCGTAGAGAAGGCGATGGTTCTGAGAGACCGCTGTGCGCACGATTTTCCTCGCGCCTTCGAAGTCCTCACTTTTAATCGGCTTGACGGAGAAGGTGCCGAAAAGGCTGTCCTGCTTTGACTGTCGGTACTCGCTAAGGAGTCTCAGGGCGATGCAGGCGCCTCTCATATCGGAGACGGCAGGAATTCCCGCCGCACGAAGTTTTTGGATCGCGGGCATATTAATTTCCGCGCCGATCCAGGTCATGATGAACGGCTTGCGGGATTTTTCGACAGTCGAGATGATGAGATCCGTAAACTCCTCAGGGTTGAAAGCCGGTGTAATCACAATACCTGCGATCATGCCGCCGCACTGAGGCAGCGATAGGAGCAGCCGGATGATTTCCGCGGTTTCGGAAGCCGAAGCGCCGAGACCGACATTGATCGGATTCGCAAACGGGAAAGAAACATGGAAATCGTCACGGAGCTTTTGGGCGGTATCGCTGTCGATGGACGCAGATTTAAGTCCGTTTCGATAGGCGTGATCCGCCAAAAGCGAGTCCAGGCCCTTGCTGTTGACGAGGCCGAATAAGGTGTCCTGAGTTAGCTCACGTCCGGCCGTGAAGACTTGAATTGCGTAATTGAGTTCCCGTAATGAATTGACCAGCAATACGCCGGAGCGGCGCAGTGCCTCTTCCATCACTCCGTCTTCATCTTCTCTGGCACCGCTGTTGTTGATCACAATATCGGCCGATCCCGCAGTTTGACCTCCCTTGAGCAGGATGACCGGTTTTTTCTGCGATGCGGCTCGTATAGCGGACAGCAGTTTTCTCGGTTCGGAGAACGATTCCAGGTAAAGGGCGATGCATTTGGTCGCATTGTCGTGCGCCAGCATATCGATGTAATCAGCCGCGCTTAAAGTGCGCTCTAAACCGGGGTCTATTACGAAAGAGAAGCCGTCTGTGATGTTCATCATGCAGCAGGAGAGACCGGGCGACTGGCTGACGAGTCCCACGGAGCCGGCTGTCGGCATCTGAGGGAAAAAGGATGCGTTGATTCCGGCTCTCGGACAGATAAAGCCGAGGGACTGGGGGCCAATAATTTTGATTCCCGAGGCCGCGGTTTCATCGATCAGTCGGGTGATTTCGTCGGTCAGCTCTGATTTTGAGAATCCTCCGCAGAGCATAATGAAGCGGCAGTTTTTCTCTACAGCCTGCGGGATGGCTTTCAGATAAGTTTCAGGTGGCGAGACGATAATGACCAGGTCGGCATCAGAGCGGATCTGAGTCACGGACGAGTAGCAGCGTGCGCTGCCGATCTTCTTATATTTCGGATTGACGGCGTACAGTTTGGCTTTCGGCGACGCTGCCTGAAGATTGTTCCAGATCAGGGTCCCGTAACTGCCTTCCCGCTCACTGGCTCCGATGACGACAATGTTTTTCGGGTTGAGCAGACTGTTTAAATAGTGACTGAAATCCATTTTAATGAGCTCTCTAGGCGCAGACTATTCGGACTAATTTACCGCAGGGCGCGTTAATTCTCAGAAATTAACGCATCAGTTTCCGATATTCGGATATCTTTACAATTTTACTGATTCATGACGAAAACATTCGGAGAAAGGCATGTTTGAGCTTAGCCAGCCGCTCGAGCGGGAGACAATCCGCATAAATTCAGTTAATCGGAGCGTTGAAATTCTGGATCAGCGAGCGCTTCCGCATTGCGTCGCGGTCCTCTCTCTGCAGAACGAGGAGCAGGCCTGTGAGGCGATTCGCAGTATGGCGGTTCGGGGCGCGCCGCTGATCGGCATCACCGGGGCCGCCGCGATGGCGCTCGCCTGCAGCAAAGACTCTTCGAATAAGGCGCTGAATGAAGCGGCCGAAAGGGTTAAATCTGCCCGGCCGACTGCAGTCAATCTTGCCTGGGCGGTAGATAAGGTTTTGCAAGCGCTTCTTTCTCTGCCTGCTTCTCAAAGGGAAGCGGCCGCGTGGGATTCAGCGGAAAGTATTCTTGAGCAGGAGCGCCGGATGAGTTTGAAAATCGGCAAATATGCCTTAGGCATTATCGAAGCGCTTTATCGAAAGCTCGGTCGTCCGGTTCGGCTTTTGACGCACTGCAACGCAGGCGCTCTGGCGACGGTCGGGCCGGGAACTGCGACTGCGGGTTTTTATGCGGCGCATCAGAAAGGCATACCGATTGAAGTTTACGCAGATGAGACCCGACCGAGACTTCAGGGCGCCATGACCGCTTGGGAATTATGCAGTTGCGGCGTACCGGTCAGTCTGATTGCGGACAATGCGGGCGGGCACTTAATGCGCGAAGGGCTTATTGACGCGGTTTTTGTCGGCGCAGATCGAATCGCAGCAAACGGAGATACGGCCAATAAGATCGGGACGTATCTCAAAGCGCTCAGTGCGGCGGACAACAATATTCCTTTTTACGTTGCGGCTCCGGTTTCGACATTTGACGCGTCGCTGAAAGACGGAAGCGGGATCCCAATCGAGGAAAGAAGCGGAGATGAAATCCGGCGCGTTTACGGCGCAGATGAGAATGGTCTTCCTGCTTCGGTGTTCATTACAAGCCGCTCGCAGAAAGTTATGAATCCCGGTTTTGATGTAACGCCCTCGCGGCTGATTACTGCATTTGTGACGGATCAGGGAGTTTTTGCAGCCAATGAGCTTGAAGAAATATGGAAGGACGGAAAAGATGCCGAGCAATAAAAAACTGCGCCGTATGGTGATTGAGTGTTCAAGACGCCTAGCTCACGAGGGGCTGAACATCAACAGCAGCGGGAATTTCTCTATCCGAACAGTTTCAGAAGAGGGAGAAGGATTTCTGATTACGCCGAGCGGCATGAGCTACGACTGTCTGAAGCCCAAAGATATATGCTTTGTCCGCCTGTCTGACGGCTGCTCATTCGGCTTTCGCGAACCTTCGTCGGAGTGGCGTCTTCACTCGGAAATTTACCTTGCTCGTCCTGAGCTGCGAGCCATTGCGCACACACATTCGCCGTTTGCGGCGGTGCTTTCCTGTCGTGATGAAAGCATTCCTCCGTTTACTTATATGACGGCGGTGAGCAGAACTGAAAGCATTCCGTGTGCGCCGTATGCGACATTTGGTTCAGAGGCGCTCGCCGAGGGCTGCGTGAAGACACTGGGCGAGAGCGGCAGAGCCTGTCTTCTGAGTCACCACGGAGCAGTCGCCTGCGGGGCCAATGCGAAAGAGGCAGAAGGGCTGGCTCGGGAAATCGAAAATTTGGCCCGAATGTGGGCTGAAATACAGAAGCTTGGCGGCTGTAAGTTATTAGACTCCGCTGAGATGAAAAAAGTTCTGAAAAAGTTTGAGAATTATGGCCAAAGAAGCAGAAATAATCAGTGAACAGCGTAAAGGTCTGTGGCGAAAGCCGGACGGCTCTCCCGTATCCTGTACGGAAAAAATAAAAGTCATGGATGAGAATTACGAGGAAATCTCGGAGATGCTTAGAGAAGCGCTGGACGATGCCGTTCTGATGGGCTGTTCGGAGAAGGCTTTTAAAGCGGTTTATTTAGGCTTTTTGAATCAGCTGCATTCGAACTATCCGGAGCAGACCGAAGAGTCAGACGAGGAGAAGTAACAGTGATGAATTATTTGAGAATCTTTTTGGGTGCGCTCGCGATCGTTTTTCTTTCGGCGTGCGCGCATCCTGACCTGATCAAGATGAACGACACCTATGATCACACGGTTTCCGAGCTTGGCAAACCGGATTCGGAGGTGACGCTCGCGGACGGGTCAAAACGCGTTGTGTATTCGATGCAGCCGATGGAACAGAGGTCTTACCTGATGATTTTTGATCCGCAGGGACATCTGGTATTCAAAGATCAGCTGCTGCAGCAGAAGTACTTCAATCAGATCAAGCCGAAAGTGATGGACAGCGAAGACATTTACGTCATGTTCGGCCGGCCCTGCGAAACATGGCACTACAAGCTGCTTGGCGAACACACCTACATGTATCGTTATCAGGATGAAGCCGGCTTTCCAATGGCACTGTGGGTTGATTTTGACGACAAGGATGATAAGGTGCTTCGCTATGTGCTGAGTATCGATCCTTGGTCTCAGCGGGATTCGGATTGGGATCTGAACTAATGGAATAAAGCAGAGCTAAGCATGTCTGCACCACAGAGACACAAGTTCGGACTGCAGGCCTGGCTTCCGACGATCGGACTGGCATTTGCGGCGTTTGTTTTCAATACTTCTGAGTTTCTTCCGGTCGGGCTGCTGCCCAATATTGCGGAGTCGATCGGAGAGTCGGTATCCAAGACGGGTCTGATCATTACGGTTTATGCCTGGGTGGTTTCACTTCTGTCGCTTCCGCTGACGATCGTCACGGCAAAGCTGGAGAGAAGAAAGCTTCTGCTATGGCTGATTTTTATCTTCGCGCTGAGCCATTTTCTAGTTTTATGGGCCGATACCTTTGAGAAGCTGATGGGTGCGCGAATTTGCGTGGCTGTAACGCACTCCGTCTTTTGGTCGATTATGACGCCGCTCGCGGCGCGCGTGGCGCCCTTTGGACGGCAGTCGCTCGGGCTGGCGATGGTCATGGGCGGCACGATTGTCGCGACAGTTATGGGCGTACCGCTGGGTACCAGACTCGGACAAATTGTCGGGTGGCAGGGCGCGTTCTTTATCATCGGTCTGGCTGCGGCTGTGATCTGGCTTGTGATTTACTTTGTGCTGCCCGTTTGCGAAAGCAACCGGGCCGGTTCTCTCAAGAGCCTTCCGGATCTTCTCCGCAGGCCTGCTCTGGTACAGCTGTATCTGCTGACACTGGTGGTCATTCTCGGTCAGTTTACGGTTTACTCCTATATCAGCCCGATTCTCACGACGGTCACCGGTATGGCTGAATCTGAGACGGTTACGGTCCTTTTCGTATTCGGTATTTCGGGGATTATCGGGACGATTTTGAGCACCCGGTCGCTGGATAAGCATTACTCTATGGCGCTTCTTGTGCCGCTGATCCTCTTGACGCTGTGTCTGGGGTTCTTTGTCCTTTCGATGCGGCAGACATGGACGATGTATGTATTGGTTGTCGTTTGGGGCGCCTGTATCAGTGCGGTGGGCATGGCCTTTCAGACGCTGCTTCTGAACACCGCGCGAGACGCGGCTGACGTTGCTACATCCATGTTTTCAGGGATCTTCAATATTGGCATTGGCGGCGGCGCGTTTATCGGAAGCAAGGTTTCCGTGGCTTTGGGTTTTGCAGCGGTTCCTTATGTGGGTGCGGGTCTCGTCGGAGTCTGCGCACTTGCATGCAGCCTGATTTTCTGTTTTACCGGTTCAGCGGTATTGGGCGCAAAACATCGTTCATAAAAATAGAAAACCGCCCCAAAAGCGGCGGTTTTCTCAAAGTTAAGCAGGCGGGAGCAGAGCTCCCGCTTTTGTTTACTACTCGTGCTTGTGTTCGTTGCGCAAGCGGATGTGCAGTTCGCGCAGCTGTTTTTCGTCCACAGGAGACGGGGCCTGTGTCAGCAGGCACTGTGCTCTCTGAGTCTTCGGGAACGCGATTACGTCACGGATCGAGTCTGCTCCGGTCATCATCGTTACGATACGATCGAGACCGAATGCGATACCGCCGTGCGGAGGCGCACCAAACTGGAGGACGTCAAGCAGGAAGCCGAACTTCTGACGAGCTTCTTCTGGACCGATCTTGAGCGCGGAGAAGACCTTGCTCTGAACGCCGGCCTTGTGAATACGGATAGAGCCGCCGCCGATTTCCCAGCCGTTCAGCACCATGTCGTAGGCTTTGGCGTAGCAGTTTTCGGGATCGCTTTCGAGTTTGTCCTCGTCGCCGTCCTTCGGACTGGTGAAGGGGTGGTGGCAGGCGACCCAGCGTTCTTCCTCTTCGTCATATTCGAACATCGGGAATTCAACAACCCAGAGAGGCTTCCAGCCTTCTTCGAACAGGCCGTGTGACTTGCCGAATTCGCTGTGGCCAACTTTCAGGCGAAGTGCGCCGAGAGAGTCGAAAACAATCTTCTTGCGGTCAGCGCCGAAGAAGATAACGTCGCCGTCCTGAGCGCTGGTTCTTTCGATGATGGCCTGGAGGATTTCGTCGGAAATATTCTTGACGATCGGGCTCTGAAGACCTTCACGTCCGGCTTTAACGTCATTGACTTTGATATAGGCGAGGCCTTTGGCACCGTAGATCTTGACAAACTCGGTGTAGCTGTCGATTTCGCTGCGGGGCATGGAAGCGCCGTGCGGAACGCGAAGGGCTATGACACGGCCGTCACGAAGTTCTGTAGCGGACTTAAAGACCTTGAAGTCAACATTGGTCATCAGGTCGGTCAGTTCGGTCAGCTTCATCTTGACGCGAAGGTCGGGCTTGTCCGAACCGTAGTTGTTCATTGCGTCGTTATAAAGCATGACGGGGAACGGATTGACCAGGTCAACATTAATCGTTTCCTTGAACACGTGACGGATCAGGTTTTCCATGATGTCACGGATTTCGAGTTCGTTAAGGAAGCTGGTTTCGATATCGACCTGTGTGAATTCAGGCTGACGGTCTGCTCTGAGGTCTTCGTCGCGGAAGCATTTAACGATCTGATAGTAGCGATCGAAGCCGGCGCACATCAGCATCTGTTTAAAGAGCTGAGGAGACTGCGGAAGAGCATAGAACTGGCCGTCATGAACACGGGAAGGGACGAGGTAGTCTCGAGCGCCTTCCGGAGTGCTCTTTGTCAGCATCGGAGTTTCGATATCGATGAAGCCGAGTTCGTCAAGGTGACGACGGAAGGCCATAGCGGCCTTGTAGCGAAGCTTCATGTTGCGCTGCATCGGCAGGCGGCGAAGGTCGAGAACTCGGTATGTGAGACGAGTGGTTTCCGAAAGATTTTCATCGTCAAGCAGGAAGGGCGGAGGAGCGGAAGGATTGAGAATCTTCAGATCCTGAGCCAGAACTTCAACGGCGCCGGAAATGAGGTTTTCATTTCTGGTTCCTTCGGGGCGTGCGCGGACCAAACCGGTCACTTCAAGAACAAATTCGTTGCGGACTTTGTCGGCTGTTTCAAAAACTTCGGGTCGATCAGGGTCGCAAACGATCTGAACGAGACCTTCGCGGTCACGGAGGTCGATAAAGATAACTCCGCCGTGATCGCGGCGTCGGTGCGCCCAGCCGTAGAGGGTAACAGTCTGACCGATATATTTGTCGTCAATCAGACCGGAATATTGTGTACGCATTCAAAAACTCCGATAACTCAGGCATCACAGAGATGCCTAAAATGGTGATTGGTTAATTTTAAACAATGTGATTAGGAATATACGAAACCGGTGCAGGAAGATTCTTAAAGTGCCGAAGGCGGGGCCTTAGGAAGATTTCTTTCCGCTGCTGTCGTCGCGTGCGTGCGAGGCTGGAAGTGCGGCAGAGGAGCCCCCTTTAAAGTCGGTTGCATACCAGCCTTTGCCTCTGAGCTCAAAGCCCGGAGCGGAGAGCTGTTTGACCAGGGTTTCTTTTCCGCAGTTAGGGCAGTGGGTCAGAGGAGCGTCAGAGTATTTCTGAAGAGCGTCCTTTGTGTAACCGCAATTAGAACATTTATATGAATAAATAGGCATTTTTTGCTCGAACTGTCTCGTTACTAATTCGAATCGATCATTATGGCACATTCCGAGTAAAAGACGGTTTTGTATGACATAAAAACGGCCGGAACTCCTGTTCCGGCCGTTGCTGTCAGATTAGAAGCAGAAGCCGAGGTTATTCATCGTCATCTTTACGCTGATAGTTCGCGGCGAGCTCCATTTGGCGCTGCATCGGAACAGGAGCGTAGCCCGCGAGTTCCATAGAGTAGCTTCCCGCGCCCTGAGTAATGGCGTTCAGACGCGCAGCGTAGCCGTCGAGCTCGGAGAGAGGAGCGGTACCGGAGATAAGCATCATGCCGCCCGCTAGGTTGGCTGTGCCGGTCACCTGACCGCGTCTGCTGGAGAGGTCGCCGGTGATATCGCCCATGCAGGTGTCGGGCGCGACGATTTCGATTTCAACGATCGGTTCAAGCACAGTCGGTTTTGCCTTGGAGAGCGCATCGAGCATGGCTTTTCTGCCTGCTGAAACGAACGCGACTTCCTTAGAGTCAACCGGATGGCTCTTACCGTCATAAACAACGACGCGAACGTCATGGATCGGGTAGCCTGCGACGAAGCCGGTTGAAAGCGCATCTCTGACGCCCTTTTCCACAGCCGGGATAAAGTTGTAGGGGATAGCGCCGCCTTTAACTTCGTCGACAAACTCGAATCCTGTGCCTCTTTCTTTCGGTTCGATGCGCAGATAAACTTCACCGAACTGGCCGGCACCGCCGGTCTGTTTCTTATGTCTGGCGTGACCTTCCGCATTGGCAGAAATCGTTTCGCGATACGGAATTCTCGGAGTGCGTGTGTTGACTTCGAGTTTGAACTGAGCAGCCATTCTTTCAAGAACGCTGCGCAGATGCTGAGCGCTTAAACCGCGAAGCACGGTTTCGTTCAGCGTCGTATCGTGTTCAAGTTCAAGTGTCGGATCTTCGGACAGGAGCTTATTCAGGATGTCGGACAAGCGGCCTTCGTCTCCGCGGCGTGCCGGAGAGATCGCCAGACCGAACATGGGTTTCGGGAAGCTCAGCGGCTTCATGCGAATGTTGTCGTGTTCATGAGAGGCGTGCAGAACGCTGTCAAACACCAGTTCTTCAATCTTTGAAACGACGCCGATATCACCCGGTACCAATTCACGGACTTCGGTTGTTTCTTTGCCCTGAAGAATCATAGGATGACTGATCTTGATCGCTTTTTTGTTGTCGTTGACAAACAGCTGGTCATCGCGGTGCAGGGTACCCTGATGAATGCGGAAGACGCCGACCTTGCCGATGTACGGGTCATTAACGACTTTGAAGATATGAGCGACAAGCGGCAGTTCCGGATCAGCGGTAATGTTGACGTCGTTGCCTTCTTCGTCGGTAAAGAGCGGAGCGTTGGATTCAGAGGGGTTCGGCAGATGGCGGACCATCACATTGATCAGATCGTCGACGCCGGCGCCGGTTTTGCCGGAAACGAAGCAGATCGGGATGATGTGGCCTTCACGCAGGGCCTGAGTGAGCGGACCGTGCAGCGTGGAAGGATCGGCAGAGCCCTCTTCGAGGTAGCGCTCCATCGCTTCGTCGTCCACTTCAACGACCTGTTCTACGAAAGCGCGGTGAACTTCTTCGACGCTCAGAAAATCGGCTTCACCGTGATCTTTAGCAAAGCAGTCGATGACTCGGGAGCCGTTGTTTGCGGGCAGGTTAATCGGCATTACTTCATTACCGAAAGCCTCTTTGAGCTCTTCGATCAGTTTTGGCAGGTCCAGATGTTCGGCGTCGATCTTGTTGACAATGATCATGCGGTTTAACTTGCGTTCTTTAGCCCAGTCCATCATTCGGCGTGTCATCAGCTGAATTCCGGCGGTCGCGTCGACAACGACAGCCGCGGTCTTAACCGCGTCAAGTGCGCCGAGAGCCTGTCCGACAAAGTCCGGGTATCCCGGGGTATCGATCATGTGCACGCGAACTTCGGTGCCGTCAACATTGTCCCATTCAAAATGCGTACAGGCAGCGCGCAGAGAGTGCTGCACAGCCTTTTCAAGCGGATCAGAGTCGCAGACGGTGGTGCCGCGTTCGACAGAACCGCAGGTGATGATCATGCCAGCTTTAGCAAGAATCCCTTCAGCGAGAGTGGTCTTGCCGCACCCTCCATGTCCAACTAACGCAACGGTTCGGAGATTTTCTGTTTTAAAAATAGGCATGATGCTCTAATCCTTTCCTCGTGATTGATAAAGTATTTCTGATTGTGAAACATTCATCCCGCTTTGTCGAGATGCTTTTATGGTAAAAAAACAAATTATTTAATTGTTTCTGCCTGACGGACGCCGGGCGTATACCCTGTGAGGAATGGACATGGAATTTCAGTCATATTGTTCCGAGTGCACCAAAGAAGAATTTGAACTCTTTGAACCGGCGATCGAGCACTTAATTTCGCTCGCAAACTCAGAGATCCTTCCGAGATTTCTCTCCGGAACGCGAGTCTTTGACAAAAAAGACCATACGCCGGTGACCGAAGCGGATAAAGGGGCAGAGCGCATCATGCGCGAGTGGATTGAAAAAGAGTTCCCCGAGCACGGCATTTTCGGAGAGGAATACGGCATTAGAGAGGCGAGAGCTCTGCAGTATCCCAAATACCGCTGGATTCTTGATCCGATTGACGGAACGCGCGCGTTTATCACCAACGCATTTCATTTCGGTACCTTGATCGCCGTCGAGAAGGACAGCGGCGAAGGGTTCCGCCCGATGATCGGAGTGATTTCGCACCCGCACGTCGGCGTTTGGCTGATGGGAGACGGAAAGAAGACAGAGCTTCATCTTCGCGACGGATCCGTGCGTGAGGAGCACGTTCGCGACACAGAGCGGTTCGAAGACGCGACGCTTCTTGTGACTTCTCACTGGACAACTCCGGAACAGAAAGGCGGCCATCAGCTTCAGGAACTGGTTGATAAAGCCAAGCTTTACCGCACCTGGGGCGACTGCTTCGGATATTTCTCTGTAGCGACGGGAGGAGCCGACATCATGATCGACCCGGATCTCAACTATTGGGATGTGGCAGCGCTTGTACCGGTTATTGAAGGTGCGGGCGGAGCGCTGGTCAGCACAAATGGCGGAAACCCGCTGAAAGAGTTATCCGCGGTCGCTTCTAATAAACATCTGCTGCCTAAGGTTCTGCAGGTCCTGGAAAAAGATCGCTAGCTACTTAATTTATTGAAAGTTGTTTCGAGATTAGAGCGCAGGAAACACTCGTTTTCAAATATAAATATTTTGTAATTTGCAAATAATTCTTTTCTGAGAAACTAACTTACAGGACATCTCTGAAAAGAAAAATATGAAATCCACCGCCTCTATTCTCGCAACAGCCGTGGTCCTGACGACGCTGACGGGCTGCGTCACGACACCGGACTTTCAGATGACGGAAGAGCAGAAAAATGTGATTCCGCAGCGCTGGCTGGGACCTAGTGTTCAATGTCAGGAATCAATCAACAACTTAGCCGAGTGGTGGGCCACCTGGTCCGATCCCGAGATCGCTCTTTTAGTGGAGAAATCCCAGAGCGCCAATACGGATATTCGAGTCGCCCGGGAGAATCTCAGACAGGCCGATGCCGCGATGACGATCGCTAACGCCGGGATGTTTCCTCAGGCCGACGGTGAATTTCGCGGCGGAAGAAGCCATTTTGGCGGAACCGGCTCGAACTCTTTTCAGATAGGGCTGAATCTCAGCTTAACGCTTGACGCCGGCGGCCGCTATGCCGCTGCGCAGGCCGCTTTCTCCGATTATCTCTACAGTAAGGCTTCCTTAGGTCAGGTGCAGACTGCGATTGCCGCCCGTGTGGCTCAGGCTTATATCAGCCTGCGTCTGGCTCAGAGAAGAGTATCCGTTGCCGAGCAGAACCTGAAAACCCAGCAGGAAGCATACGATTTGGCAAATTGGCGCTACAAAGCGGGACTGGTTTCCTCCACGGACGTCGATCAGGCGATCACTTCGCTTGAGCAGACAAAAGCGTCGATTCCCGTATACGCGGCTCAGGTTCATCAATACCGCAATCTTCTTGCGGTGCTCACCAGCAGCCGTCCCGATGAAGTCGGGCAGCATCAGGTAAAAGAGATTCCTCAGCCGCCGAAAAATCTTGCGCTGTCGATTCCCGGAGAAGTGCTTCGCAATCGTCCGGATGTGAGGGCGTCGGAAGCTCAGGTGATGTCGGCGATGGCGCGCGTGACACAGGCTCGCTCGGCACTTTTCCCGAGCCTTACGATCAGCGGTTCATTCGGCTTTTCCGCTTCGACCTTTGGCGCCTTGGGGGACGCCGGAACACAGTCCTCTTCAGGTTTCGGCACGCTGAACATTCCGATCTTCCATGCCGGCTCACTTCTCGCTCAGCTCGAGCAGCGCAATTCTCAGCTTGAATCGGCTCGTATTAACTACGAGGCGAGCCTTTTAAAGGGCGTTCAGGAAGTGGAAGACGCGCTCAATACCATTTGGGCGCAGCAGCTCAGAGAGAAATCACTTCGGGAAGCGGAACGCTCGGCAAGAAGCGCGGCGATTTCCGCTCAGCAGGATTACAACGCCGGGCTGCAGGACTTCACAGTGGTTCTAACGACTCAGCGCACCCTGCTGACGGTTCAGGAAGCGCTTGCGAGCGTGGAAGCAGAAATTTCAAACGGTTATGTTGCTCTATACAAAGCAGTTGGCGGCGGTTGGCCTGTTCCTCAGGAGTTCAAAGAAAATGACAAATAAAACTGACAGCAAAAAGACGTTGGACGCGGATACACAGGCTCTTCTCGGAGAGAAACAGCCTCGTCCTTTCTATAAACGGGCATCTTTTTGGACCGCGGCGGCTGTGATAGGCATCTGCTGCTATGGCGGCTACTATCTTTACGGCTCGCGTTCCGATTCGAAGGTCTCTTTTGTGACCGCGCCGATGGAAAAGGGCGGTCTGCGTGTGGACGTCACGGCAAATGGAACACTGAATCCGATCAGAACGGTTTCCCTTGGCAGCGAACTCTCCGGCATCGTCCGTAAAGTTAACGTGGATGTGAATGATCCGGTCAAAAAAGGGCAGATTCTTATTGAGCTTGACGACACTAAGCTGTCTGCTTCTGTCGAGCGCGCCAAGGCGACGCTGCAGCTCTCTAAAGCGAGCTTGGCTGAAGCCGAGGCGACTTTGAAGGAAGCAAAGGCGAAACTTGCCAGACTTCAGGAAGTGCGTCGTCTTTCGGGAGGCAAGAGCCCGAGTAAGACGGAACTTGACGCTCAGGAGGCTTTAGTGGCAAAGAGCGCGGCCTCAGTGGACAGCGCTAAAGCGAAAATCACGGACAGCGAAGAGGCACTCAAATCCGCTGAGTCCGACTTATCGAAAACGAAGATCGTTTCTCCGATCGACGGAGTCGTGCTCGCGCGTTCCGTGGAACCCGGTTATGCCGTTGCGGCGACTTTGCAGGCGGTTGAACTGCTGAAATTGGCCACAGACCTAAAGAGTTTGGAGCTGCGCATTAACGTGGACGAAGCGGATGTCGGTGCGGTCAAACCCGGACAGAAATCCAGTTTCACGGTGAGCGCGTATCCGGATCGAAAGTTTCCGGCTGAACTGAAGAAGGTTGCGTACGGTTCGACGCAAACGGACAACGTCATCACATATGTCACGTATTTGGAAGTGAACAATCCCGACATGCTTCTGCTGCCGGGAATGACAGCGACAGCGAGCATTCGGACTGTGTCTTTGAAAGACGCTACATTAGTGCCCAATACCGCGCTTCGCTTCCAGCCCTCCGAAGCGACTGAAAAGAAAGAAAGCGCAATGGGGATGTTCGGCCCTCCGATGCGCCGCTCGTCAGCACAGAAGAGTTCCGGAACCGTGCTGAGTCCGAGCGCAGGTCAGAAAAAAGCGACGGTATACGTACTGCGTGAGGGCAAAGCCGCGCCTGTGGAGATTACGGTTGGTTATTCAGACGGCAAGAGAACACAGGTGGTTGACGGCCCTCTGAAAGCCGGAGACGAGGTCATAGTAGATCAAAGACGCGGAGCCAAATAATGTCTGAAGAACGCCCCTTAGTTGAGCTGATCGGTATCGGTAAGCGCTACGGAAGCGGGGAAACAGCTTTTGACGCGCTGCATGATATTAATCTCAAGATTTCTCACGGCGAGTTTCTCGCCATTATGGGTCCGAGCGGGAGCGGGAAATCGACCTGCATGAATCTGATCGGCGCATTGGATACCCCGACGCGCGGCCAGTATCTCTTTGAAGGACATCACGTCGAACATTTCACAAGGGATCAGCGGGCGCTGCTTCGCAGAAAGTATCTCGGGTTTGTCTTCCAAGGATTCAATCTTTTGGCAAGAACGAGCGCGCTTGAAAATGTGGAACTTCCCCTGCTGTACCGCGGAGAGAATAAAAAAGTCCGACGCGATTTGGCGCTCGCAGCGCTCGATAAGGTCGGGCTCTGCAAATGGAAGGATCACACGCCCGCAGAACTTTCCGGCGGTCAGCAACAGCGTGTGGCCATCGCGCGAGCGATTGTGACGCATCCGAAGCTGCTTCTTGCGGACGAACCGACCGGAAGCTTGGATTCGCATCGCTCTGTGGAGATCATGGAACTGCTCCAGAAACTCAATGAAGACGAAGGCATTACGGTCGCATTAGTGACGCACGAACCGGATATGGCGGCATACGCGCGCAGAACGGTCCGTTTCGTGGATGGGAATGTAGAGTCTGACTCGCAGGAGGTGAAAGTATGATCGGCAACGCTTTGCTTTTGGCGCTCCGCCAGATTTTCAGAAATCCGATGCGTTCCATTCTTACGGTTCTCGGTATTGTTATCGGCGTGGCCGCGGTGATCACGATGGTGACGATCGGCAACGGCGCGACGCAGCAGGTTAGAGATCAGATTGCGTCCTTGGGTTCTGACAGTCTTATGATTCGTCCGGGTCAGAGGCTCGGGCCCGGTCAGTCAGTCGGCGCCCCTTCCTTTAAAGAGTCGGATGCGGAAGCGCTTGCGACGCAGATCGCCGGTATTAAAGCAGTGGCCCCTTCCCGCACATCAACTCAGGTGGTCGTTGCCAACGGTAAGAACTGGTCTACGTCGGTAATCGGCTCAACCAATGAATACTTTCCCATCAGCAGTCTAACGGTTCAGGAAGGACGAGAGTTTGAGCCTTCCGAACTTCGCGCGGGCAGCGCTGTCTGCGTGATCGGTCAAACGGTACGCAAAGAGCTGTTTGGCGACGTGGATCCTCTCGGTCAGCTTTTGCGTATTAAAGGTTTTTCCTGTCAGATCATCGGCCTGCTTGAACCGAAAGGACAGTCGGGCATGGGGATGGACAAGGACGACGTTGTGATTATTCCGCTCAACACGTTTCAGCGCAGGCTGAGCGGCAATGTCCGAGTTCCTCTGATTACGGTCGCGGTGGAAGCGGGCAGTGATATCGAACGTGTCAAGGAGAGCGCAAGGCTGCTTCTGCGCGAAAGACGGTCTCTTTCCAAAGGAGAAATGGACAATTTCAATATTTTGGATACGTCTGAGCTGATTGAGACGATTTCCAAGACCAGTCAGGTTATGACTATGCTCTTGGGTGCCGTGGCGGCGGTCAGTCTGCTTGTCGGCGGCATCGGCATTATGAACATCATGCTCGTGAGCGTCACGGAGCGTACCCGCGAGATCGGCGTTCGCCTGGCAATCGGGGCGCTTGAGCGTGAAGTGCTGCTGCAGTTTTTGATCGAATCGGTCATGCTGGCCTGTTTCGGCGGTCTGCTTGGGGTCGCGTTGGCGCTTGGCGCCTCGCTTCTTCTGACACACATCATGAACGTGCCCTTTATTTTCAGTCCGTCCATCAACATTCTTGCCTTCGGGTTTGCCGCGTGCATTGGTATTGTTTTCGGCTACTTCCCGGCCAGACGGGCGGCCAAGCTTGATCCGATTGAGGCGGTACGCCACGAATAACAAAACGTCGGGCATTGAGCCCGACGCCTGAGAAAAAATCTGAACCGCCTTGGAAAATAAGCGACGCTTATTCGAGGCGGTTTTATTCTTATTAGAACGGAACGTCGTCGTCCAGATCGTCCATTTCCGCCGGTCTGCCGATAGGTGCGGCGGGCGCGGAGGGGGCAGAAGGAGCAGAGGGTGCGCTCTGACGGGGCGTGCGCGGGCTTTCGAATTCATCAGCGGAAGAGGGACGGCCTCTCGAGTAAGAAGAATCGGAACTGGCAGGGGCGCCTTTGTAGGCGGAGACGCTTTCGAATTCTCCGGAAGGTTCACTCTGAGCATTTCTGGAGCCAAGAAGCTGAAGAGAATCAGCAATGATTTCCGTCGAATAATGCGTCTGACCTTCTTTCTCCCAGCGGCGGGTACGCAGTCTTCCTTCGATGTAGGCCTGAGAGCCTTTGCGCAGGTACTGCTGTGCGATTTCAGCCTGACGGCCGAATAAAACAACGCGGTGCCATTCAACTTCTTCGTTTCTTCCGCCGTCCTGAGAACGTCTGTAGGTCGTCGTTGCCAACGCAAGCGTTGTAATTTGGAGCGAGTTGTCTGTGGTGTAGCGGGTTTCCGGATCTCTTCCGAGGTTCCCGATCAATATGACTTTGTTGACTGATGCCATTTCGTTTCCTTAGCGCATTAATTTTTTCATTCTACCGAAGTACAAACCGATACGCTGAAATTGCTTTGTGCTCGCTTCCGTACTGTTTCTGAAGGATTTTCAAAAGATATGTAATATGTCGGTACAAATATTGGGGTCGCGTATGTCTGATATTCGAATTCGCGGTGCAAGGACTCATAATCTGAAAAATATCGATCTTGATCTGCCCCGCGGGAAACTGATTGTGCTGACCGGAGTGTCCGGCTCCGGAAAGAGTTCCCTTGCGTTTGACACTTTATACGCAGAGGGTCAGAGAAGCTATGTTCAGAGTTTGTCGTCCTACGCGCGTCAGTTCCTTGAACTGATGGAAAAACCCGATGTTGATCTGATTGAAGGTCTTTCTCCGGCGATCGCTATTGAGCAAAAAGGGACGAACAGCAACCCGCGCTCTACCGTCGGCACCAACACGGAAATCTATGACTATCTGCGGCTGCTCTTTGCTCGGATCGGCACTCCGTACTGTCCTCATCATCATATCGCGCTCAAGGCACTGACCGTCTCCGAAATCGCGGACAAAATTCTGCTTCGAGGTCAGGATAAGCGCATGATGATCATTGCACCGATCGATCGGAGCACCAAACGGCCCTCGGTCGAAATTCTGGAAGATCTGCAGGCTCGGGGTTTTACGCGTTTTCGTATCGGGGGAGAAATTTATACGATTGATGAGCTTCCGGAGCTCTCGGAAAATCATTCGGATATTGACGTTGTGATGGATCGTCTCAGAGTGCGTTCTGACTCGAGGCAGCGAATTGCCGAAGCGGCGGAAAGCGCGCTGAAGCTTTCCGGCGGGAAAGTTATTGCGCTTGATATGGAAGAGGCGAGCGAAGAGATCTACTCGGATCGGTTCGCCTGCCCCTACTGCGGCTACTCTGTTCCGGTGATGGAGCCCAAGCTCTTCTCGTTCAACAGCCCGAGCGGAAGCTGTCCGACCTGCTCCGGTCTCGGAGAGATCGAAGACTGGGACCCAGCGAAAGTTGTTTCCTCGGATGATCTTTCTCTTGCGGCCGGAGCGATTGAAGATTGGGACCCGGTTCATCGCTATAACTACGAAATGCTGGAAGATGTTTCCCGCGCGCTCGGTTTTTCTTTGTCGACGCCTTGGAAGGATCTTGATCAATCGATACAGCGTCAGATTCTTTGGGGTACGCATGCCCCGGTGAAACTCAGATTCATCAGCGGGAAAGGGGAAGTTTTTGAAAGCAGTGATCGTCCCTTTGAAGGCATTATTCCGCTGACCGCCCGCCGCTACGAGCAGACGGATGTCCCTGCGGTTAAGAGTGAGCTCGGAAAATGGCGTTCCATGTGTGTATGTCCCGTCTGTAAGGGTGCGCGCCTCTGCGAAGCCGCAAGAAACACCTATATCGGAGAAGACGGGCAGAAGAAGACGGTGCAGGACGTCTCGTCAATGCCCTTGAACAAAGCGAAAGAGTATTTTGAGCATTTGAGTCTGAGCGGAGCGAAACAGGAAATCGGTACAAAGCTCATTGAAGAAATCGTGCTGAGGCTTAAGTTTCTCGAAGATGTCGGTCTCTCATACCTTACGCTCGGTCGCAGAGCCGATACGCTCTCCGGCGGAGAGGCGCAGAGGATTCGACTGGCGGGCCAGATCGGATCGAGACTGACCGGCGTGATGTATGTTCTCGATGAGCCCTCGATCGGCCTTCATCAGTGTGATAACGAGAAGCTGATACGAACGCTGCATGCGCTCAGAGATCTCGGAAATACAGTTATTGTCGTCGAGCATGACGAAGATACGATTCGCCAAGCCGATTATGTTGTCGATATGGGACCGGGTGCGGGCGTTGGCGGAGGCCGAGTTATTTCTCAGGGGACTCCTGAGGAGATTACGGCCGATCCGGCTTCTCTGACGGGGCAGTATCTAAGCGGTCGGCTTAAGGTTGGGATTCCGGAAAAACGGCTGGAGCCGGACGGTCGTTTCCTAAAGTTCTGCGGCTGCAGCGGACACAATCTGAAGAATATTGATGTGTCGATTCCGGTCGGGCTGATGACGGTCGTGACAGGCGTCTCCGGTTCGGGCAAATCCACCTTGGTGAATGAAACGATATATGCGGCGGCCGCAAAAAAACTGAATCGGGCTAACACGACGCCTGAGCCGTATCAGTCAGTGCAGGGGCTGGAATTTTTTGACAAGGTCATCGCGGTGGACCAAAGCCCGATAGGGAAAACTCCGCGTTCGAACTCTGCGACCTATACCGGACTTTTCACTGCGATTCGTGAATTATTCGCGGAAACGCCTCTGGCTAAGGAACGGGGATACGGTCCCGGGCGCTTCTCTTTCAATGTGAAGGGCGGCCGCTGTGAGGCCTGCGAGGGGGACGGACTGGTTCGCGTGGAGATGAATTTCCTCCCGGATATGTATGTTCCATGTGACGTTTGCGGCGGCAGCCGCTACAATCGAGAAACATTAGAAATTGAATACAAAGGTCTGAGCATCTCCGACGTGCTGGAACTGACGGTGGATGAGGCTTTGAATGTGTTTGAAAATATTCCTGCGGTCGCTAAGAAGCTTCAGGTGCTTTCCGATGTGGGGCTGGGATACATCAAACTCGGTCAGAGTGCCGTTACTCTTTCGGGAGGCGAAGCGCAGCGGGTCAAGCTTGCGCATGAGCTTTCGAAGAAGGGGACGGGGCGAACTTTGTACGTTTTAGATGAACCGACGACGGGGCTTCATTTTCACGATGTCTCGATGCTTTTATCGGTTCTTGAGCGAATTAAAGACGCAGGGAACACGCTTCTGATTATTGAACATAATCTTGACGTGATTCGTGCGGCTGATTGGATTATAGATATCGGCCCGGAAGGCGGAGATGCCGGAGGGATGATTGTTGCGGAGGGCACGCCGGAGCATATAAGAGGAATCCCCTCTAGTAAAACCGGTACATATTTAGGAAACTTAAAGAAAAATTAGAGGTTCCCTTGAAACGAGAAAAAGACAAGTTTGAGCAGCTCCTCATGGAGTCCTTCTACGCGGCGATAGACGCGGCAGATCCTCATAAGGTGGTTGCGCCTCATATTCCAACAACGTTCGCCGGCGATGTCATTGTGGTCGGGGCGGGAAAAGCGGCTGCCAGCATGGCTGCGGCTGTAGAGGAGGCGTGGCCGGAAAAAGAACTGTCCGGCGTTGTCATTACCCGTCACGGACATTCGGAAAAAACCAAGAAGATCACAGTGCTTGAGGCATCTCATCCGATTCCGGATCAATCCAATCTGGATGCGACAAAGCGCATGATGGATCAGCTTGATCGGCTGAAAGAAGGCAGCATGTTGCTGGCGCTTCTTTCCGGAGGAGGCTCCAGCCTTCTTTCGCTTCCGGTGGAGGGTGTCACGATTGAAGACATTCGCAAAGTGACGGAAGATTTGCTGAAGTCCGGAACAAGCATCGATCATATTAATGCGGTACGCAAGCATGTGTCCCAAGTTAAAGGCGGACAGCTTGCGCTGGCGGCTCGAGCCAAGGGTGCCGAGGTTCTCTCACTGATCATTTCCGATACCGTCGGAGATAATCCGTCAGATATTGCTTCCGGCCCGTGTGCGGAAGATTTTTCCACTTATGCGGATGCGCTTTGGTATCTCAGTCAGGCTAAAGTTGAGGCGCCGGAATCCATTCTCAAGCACTTGCGCAACGGTGCCCGCGGCGCCATCCCCGAGACGCCGAAGATTGGCGACGTCCGTATGCGCGGCGTGAAAAACAAGATTATCGCCAATTCCTTTAAGGGACTGCAGGCAGCTGCGGCGTTCTTTAAGGAAAAAGGAATGCGTCCGGTTATTGTCGGAGACGGAATCTCGGGAGAAGCGAAAAAAGTCGCTCAGCAGGTTTCCCGCAAAATCCGTCTTGAACTCTCCAAGCCGAGACGCAAGCCGGTGGTTCTGCTTTCCGGCGGTGAGTGCACTGTGACGCTGACGGGACGACGCATTGGCAAGGGAGGTCCCTGCTCGGAATTTCTGCTTGCGCTCGCGCTCGAGCTTGAAGGCAATCCGATATACGCCATTGCGGCTGATACGGACGGCGTTGACGGCAACGGAGAGGCCGCAGGCGCAATTCTCAGACCGGACACGATGGAAAAAGCCAAGGAACTCGGACTTGATCCGCAGAAGTATCTTGAAGAGCATAACGCTCAGGAGTTTTTTGAAAAACTGGGCGATCTCTTTGATACCGGTCCTACGAGAACCAACATTAATGATTATCGTGTGGTTCTTATCCCGTAGAGGAAAAATTTTCAGGCACCCGAGAGCGCAGTCTCCCGGGTGTTTTGCTTATTGCGGAAGGTTCGATGCCTGAGCACGCAAGAGTTCGGGAAATTCGCGCACTTCAATTTAGAATAGACGAAATTACTTTAACCTCAACTAACCTAACTTCGGAGGAAGCTGCATTGCAGCCCTGATGACTGCGGCAGCATAAAAAAATGAGTCAGACGTCCATGTTTCGCTTAGACGCATCCAGAGCCCTGTCGGATTTTCGTACTGAAAGACTTCTTGAGAAAATTCGCCGTATCGCGCCTGACGCGGTCACACTGAACACTCGGTTCATCCATTTTGTAAAAACGGACGGCACCCTGTCGGCTTCTCAGTTCGAAACCATGCAGTCCATTCTCACTTACGGGGAAGAGGCGATTCTTACTTCCGCAAAAGAGAAATTCATGGTGATTCCCCGTCTCGGAACAATCTCTCCCTGGGCATCCAAAGCGACCGATATTGTCCGCAACTGCGGCCTGACAAATGTGCTTCGCGTGGAAAGAGGCACCTGCTTTGAGCTGATCATGAAGGACGATAAGCGCCTGAGCGAAGAGCAGAGAGAAAAAATCGCAGCCGTGATTCACGACCGCATGACTGAAAGCGTGGTGGCTCCGGACGTGGCTCCGGAAGTGGTTTTTGCTGAGGCTGAAGGACAGCCAATGCGCAGCGTTGACATTCTTACGGAAGGCAGAACTGCGCTGCAGAAGGCCAATGTTGAGCTGGGTCTTGCGCTCAATGATGACGAAATTGATTACCTCATCGACGCATTTACGAAATTGAAACGCAACCCGACGGACGTTGAGCTGATGATGTTCGCTCAGGCGAACTCCGAACACTGCCGACACAAGATTTTCAATGCGAAGTGGACGATTGACGGCAAAGACGAAGACAAGAGTCTTTTCGGCATGATTCGCGAGACGCACAAGAATCATCCGCAGGGCACGATTGTCGCTTACTCTGACAATGCCGCGGTTTTCGAAGGCGAAGAAGTTCCCCGCATGTATCCCCGCGGAAACGAAAACTCCGAGGGCGGCCGCGAGTACATTACGCAAAACGAGCGCACTCATTCCGTTTTCAAGGTTGAAACGCACAATCACCCGACGGCGATCTCTCCCTTCCCGGGCGCCTCTACAGGTTCGGGCGGAGAGATTAGAGATGAAGGCGCGACCGGCCGAGGCGCTCGTCCGAAAGCGGGTCTGACAGGATTTACCGTCTCTTCTCTGAGAATTCCCGGCGCGGTGCAGGGTTGGGAAAATGACAAAGACGTCAGCGGCCCCTCGAAGGACGCACCCTATTACGGCGCTCCCAAACGCATGGCTTCGGCTCTGGATATCATGGTCGAAGCGCCTCTCGGCGGAGCTTCCTTTAACAACGAATTCGGCCGTCCGAATATTCTCGGTTATTTCCGCGCATTTGAAGCCAATGTCGGCGGACGCCGTTACGGCTATCACAAACCGATCATGCTTGCGGGCGGTATCGGCAACATTCGAGACGATCAGACACACAAGCTGGCGCTTCCTCCGGGAACGCTTCTTGTGGTTCTGGGCGGCCCGGGAATGCGTATCGGCATCGGCGGCGGAGCAGCCTCTTCGATGGGCGCCGGGGCCAACAGTGAATCTCTGGATTTTGCCAGTGTGCAGCGCGGCAACCCCGAAATGGAGCGAAGAGCTCAGGAAGTGATCGATCGCTGCTGGGAAGCGGGTCTTGAGAATCCGATTCTTGCGATTCATGATATTGGCGCAGGCGGCTTATCCAATGCGATGCCTGAGCTTGCCGATCTTTCCGGTAAGGGCGCGAAGCTGGATCTGAATAAGGTGCCGATCGAAGAAAGCGGCATGAGCCCGCTGGAGATTTGGTGCAACGAGTCGCAGGAGCGTTATGCGCTTGCGATTGATCCGAGCCGTCTGAAAGCTTTTGAAGAGTACTGCAGGCGTGAGCGCTGCCCCTATGCGATTCTCGGCGAGATCTCCGAAGATGATGAACTTGTTGTGACGCGCTCGGAAGGAGAGGAGCCCGCGGTCGATATGCCGATGAGCGTGCTTTTAGGCAAGACACCCAAGATGCACCGAGTCGCAGAGCATGAAAAAGTTCAGCCGATGAAGGCGTTGAAAGACGCGGATACGAAAAAAGCCCTTTACGAAGTGCTGGAGCACCCGACCGTAGCCAGTAAGAAATTCCTGATTACTATCGGCGACAGAACCGTCGGCGGTCTTGTTGTCAGAGACCAGATGGTCGGGCCTTGGCAGGTTCCTGTATCCGACGCCGCAGTGACCGCAGTTTCCTATGAAAGCTTCCGCGGTGAAGCGATGGCCATGGGCGAGAAAACGCCTCTGGCGGTATCCAACGCGGCAGCGGCGAGCCGTATGGCAATCGGCGAAGCGATGACCAATATCGTCAGCGCGGATGTGGATCTTGACCGTATTATTCTTTCTGCCAACTGGATGGGCGCCTGCGGCGTTCCCGGTCAGGACGCGGCATTGTTTGACGCGGTTAAGGCGGCAAGCGAATTCAGCCAGAAACTTGGAGTCAGTATTCCCGTCGGTAAGGATTCTCTCTCGATGAAGACTGCCTGGAAGGACGAAAGCGGAGAAAATAAGAATGTGATCTCTCCGGTTTCCCTGGTGGTTTCGGCAGCGGCTCCGGTGTATGACGTGCGTGACAATCTGCTTCCGATGTTTGCCGAGAATGTTCTTGACAGCTCGCTTCTGCTGATTGACCTCGGACGCGGTCAGGATCGACTTGGCGGTTCGGTTTACTCGCAGGTGACACAGAGATTTGATTCCGTTACGCCGGATCTGGACGATGCGGAAGACTTAAAGAAATTTATGCGTGTCATTCGCTCTCTTGCGGAAAAAGGCGCGATTCTTGCCTATCACGACCGCAGCGACGGCGGCTTAGCGGCGACGCTGTGCGAAATGATGTTCGCAAGCCATGTCGGTGTCGAAGTGGTTGCCGACGGTCTTGTGAAAGACGGCAAGACGCTCAATGAAGCGCTCTTTAATGAAGAGCTCGGCGCGGTGATTCAGGTGACCCGCGGGCGTTCTTCCGAAGTCGTGAAAGCGCTTGAAGCTGAAGGCCTTCAGGATACTCTGATGTATCTTGGCAACCTGATTCCGGAAGAAAATCTCAATATTTACCTGGAAGGCAAGTGTGTTCTCTCCGAAGAGAGAGCCAATCTGCAGAAGGCCTGGTCCAAGGTTAGCTGGCAGATTGCCCGTATGCGGGACAATCCGGAATGCGCTGACAGTGAAAATGATCTGATTTCCGACCCGCATCACGGCGGTCTTACACTTGCGATGGGTTTTGATCCTGAAGAGAACATTGCGGCCCCGTATATCAATACGGGCGTCCGTCCGAAGGTTGCCATTCTGAGAGAGCAGGGCGTAAACAGCCAGAATGAAATGGCGAGCGCGTTTATGCAGGCCGGATTTAATCCGGTTGACGTCCATATGACTGATCTGCTTTCCGGCAGAGCGAACCTTGCCGAATTTGTCGGCCTTGCCGCATGCGGCGGATTCTCCTACGGCGACGTTCTCGGAGCAGGCGGCGGATGGTCTAAGACCATTCTGCACAATGCCGGACTTCAGAACATGTTCCGCAGATTCTTTGAAAACCCGAACACATTTACGCTCGGTGTCTGCAACGGCTGCCAGATGGTTTCTCAGCTCAAGAACTTAATCCCGGGCGCCGCTCATTGGCCGACTTTTGAACGCAACTATTCAGAGCAGTTTGAAGCGCGTCTGGTCAATGTGAAGGTTATGGATTCTCCGTCGATTTTCTTTGCCGGAATGGCCGGAGCGATGCTCCCGATTGTCAACTCTCACGGTGAGGGGCGCGCGTATTGGAAAAATCAGGAAGACGAGGCTGAGGCGATTGCAGCGGCTTGTTATGCGGATTCCAAACAGATGCCGACAGAAGTTTATCCTCTGAATCCCAATGGTTCGCCCATGGGTAAGACGGCATTTACGACACCGGACGGCCGCGCGACGATCATGATGCCGCATCCGGAGCGCAGCTGGCGTGCGGTGCAGCTCTCATGGCGCTCTCCTCTGCTGAAGGATGTATCGCCGTGGGCGCGCATCTTCCAGAACGCACGAGTTTGGGTCGGTTAAGTCAAAACTATTCGTAAGTCCCGTTTTTACGGGTCATTACGCACAAGGTGTTTCAGAGCGGGCGGTCAAATAGGCCGCCCTCTTTCTTTGCGTGTAAACTTTCGGAAAGCATTATCAATAACGCAGGCCTGCACAGAGCTTTGGAGCTTTTAAGGAGCAGGCTTGTTTAGGAATTTAAATGGACGAAACAAAAACTGAGCAGGACAACATTCTGAATGATCCTAATCTTGGCGAGATTCTCCAGCTCGCAGTGATCAACAGCAAACCGCCGAAACGCGAAAAATTCGATTGGGCAAATTTCAAACCGCAGGCAGTGAAGTCTGCAGAGGATCTTCCTTCCTATCTGGTTTTCGGACCTCTCAATCACGGCACTCTGATTATCAATGCGGACGGTTTCAATGCGGAATGGTCCGATCCTGAGCAGAAGGCGAAGATTGTGCTGAATTGGAACTCGAAGACGCACAAGTACACCGCCTCTCAGGTTTGGGACGGTGAAGAGGGAAGCGCCACACAGCAGGATGACACAACGCCTCTGATTCAGGTTTTTGCTATGCTTTACGAAGACGGTTTTCCGAAGAACTGGGACGCGAAAGCAAAAGAGCAGTTCGAAGGGAAGTACTATCTGACCTGGCTTGAAGGGAACGAGTGTCTTCCGACTTATTTCGCGGCTCCCGACGGAGTGTTCCGTGTCATCAGTTTCCCGGTGATGATCAAGAACCTGAGACACGCCCGTACCATCCTTGAACACATTTCTGCGGAAACGCCGAATTACGGATTCTTTGCGACTGCGACCCTCATGCAGCAGGATGTGTACTACAAACTCGGAACAGCTCCTGACTGGACAAGAGACATTGCCATGTGCATGACGCAGTCGATCGGTGAAACCGGTCTGATTCCTCAGGATATTCCGAGAACGGAAGAGATCGAAGGCGCTCAGTGGAATCATCTGGTACGCGACGCGATGATGCTTCACGTCTTTGTGCCGTTTGCCGGAATGAGAGACATGCTTCAGAAGCTCTCTGAGAGTCCGATGCCGATCATTGAGCGTACGGACGCGCCGATCCGCCGCGACCTGCTCCCCGTTGTGTCGCCGCAGGGCCTTCCTGAAAAGCTCAATTCCTTCACGCTTGACGATACGATTCAGGGAATTCGTGTGACGTATACCTTCCTTGCTCCGGAGATCGCGCTTGACGATCTGCTGACACTGGATTCGAACAGTCAGATTGATCGCCTGGAAAAGTTCTCAGACGCCATTCTTGATCAGCTGTCAGCCGACGTGGAAGAAGCTAAGCGCAAGGCCGAAGAAAAGCCAAGAATCGTCACGGAGCAGTAGCGGATGATTTAGCGGCCGACCGCAGAGCGGCCGGTAGAGAATGCAGCAGACGCTCACTGCAAAGAAAGCAGTGGGCGTTTGTTTTTACGGTGATTAATACAAAAAACCGGCGCTGAGACAACGCCGGTTAATTCAGTCAGAAGCGCAAAGTGCGGTTCAGCTTTTTACGATTCAGACTGGTTGCCGATGGATTTAACTTCCAGACCGAACATAACGCCTGTCCAGCCGTCGAAGATCAGTTCGATTGCGACGAAGATACCGAAGATCCAAACGGAGCTCTGAGGCCATCCCCACCACAGGCAGACGCCAAGCAGCAAAGAGACAATTGCCGAGAAGAGCATCAGTCCCCAGCCTTTCGCATCGGTATTTCTGAACGCGACCCAGCACTTAATCAAGCCCACGGCAATGAAGTAAGAAGCGAGGAACAGCGTGAGTGTTTCAGTACCGGCGACCGGATAGAACATCAAGAGCAAACCGGTTAACGCGGTCAGCAGTGCAAGAATGATCGCTGCCGTTCTTGCGCCCCATCCTTCAGCCTTCCAGAAAAGGGCGAGTCCTGTGCCGCCGCTCACCAGAAGCATGGCGCCGATGAAGATCGTGACACCGATGGAAAAGGCGATCGGAGCAAACAGACCGATAGTTCCCAGGACGATGCTGAAGATACCCCAGCCTATGATCCCGTTCGCATGCTGCTTAAGAGGAAGAACCAAATCTTTTTTGACGCGATCGTTGATATTGTTGTTGTCAGACATTTATAGCCTCCTAATGTTTGATGAGGTAATGATGGTTCAAACAAGAGGGAGGCTGTTGGATTATCGGACCACTATGGGCGCCTAATCTGATCGATGGAAGTCTTGAGTGTCCGCAGAGAAATTTGAACTTCTAGGACGAAAAACACCGTGGAAACCACGATAAATACGACGGCTGTCAGAAGGATCGTTGACTTCCAAACTTCAAAATTCAGATTCCAGAGATGTTCCAAAATGGTGACAAGAACCAGAATTCCGGCAAATGCGGCTGAGGTGGTCACTGCGAGAATGGCGTTCTTCAGCAAATGGCTTCTTTCATAAGTAAGTCGAATCGCCTGCTCAAGAATCGGATCGGTTTTAGGCGCTAGTTTGCGGCGTTCTTTTAAAAGCGCTCTGACTCTGTCCGTGGTGGAGTTGTAGCGGGCAGTCATGGCGAGCAGCAGTAAACCGACGCCTGAGATCAGCGTGATCGGTGTTAAAGCATCGGAGAGCGTAACGGCATACGAAATCATTGTGCACTCCTACTGCGGATGGTCATGGTGGTGAACGGACAGCCCGATCGCTCTGACGGAAATTTGAACCTCGCCAACGTAAATGCAGCTCGAAAGTACAATGAAAATAACGGAGGCTAAAAGCATCAAAGATTTGGTCAGAGACAGATCAAAATCAAAGAGACGTTCTATGACGATTGCCAGAATCTGCAGACTGCTGAACGCAGCGGAAATCATCAGCGTCAGAATTCCGTTTTTCAGAAGACTTGCGCGCTTGAAAATCAGGTCTATGGATTGATCGATTTCTTCATGAAGATCTTCGGGTTCGGCCGCTCTTTCCGCAAGGAGCTGTCGGATCCGTGAGGCGGCATGGCAGTAGCGCGCCGACATTGAGACCAGGAGGAGTCCTACTCCGGAAATCAAAGTAACGGGCGCCAGAGCATCCGAAAGTGTTGCACTGAATTCGAGCATTATCCTCTCCAAAGAATCTGCTGAAATTGTAAGCCCGCCTCCTATGACCGTCACTATTTTGATGACGAACTTTGAGCGGTGAGGCGCCCGAACTCTAAAATATCGAATTATTTAATTTGTATCCGACTCAATTTACATGACCCAATCAGTTTTGGAGAGGCTCTCTCAGGACGCCATTATTATTTGTTTTGACTACGGTCTGGCACGGATCGGTGTTGCTATCGGCAATATGCTGACAAAAACAGCTCGGCCCCTGAGGATCATTTCCTGGAAAACAAATGAGCAGAAGTGGAAAGAAATCACAAGTCTGCTTTCAGAATGGACACCTGCGGCGATCGTGGTTGGCGTGCCTCGGCATGCGGATGGAGAACCGAACTCGATGACAGCAACCTGTCAAAAGTTTGCCAATCAGCTGGAAGGCAGATTCCATCTTCCTGTCGTGCGCGAAGATGAAAGATTCAGCTCAGTTGAGGCAGAAAGAGAAAACTCCGGGGCGGACTATATTGATGATGAGGCCGCGGCTGTTATTCTGGAACAGTGGCTGAGAAGAAAGGAACAGTAATGAAAAAAATTAAAGGCAGCGCTCGCTTCCTGAATGTGGTGATGTATACGCTCGTTTGTTTATTTCAGGCCTATACCGCGTTTCAAAAAGCGGATCAAAAGAGCAAAGGAAGGATGCTCGCTTTCTACACAAGGCGTGTTTTAGAGAAGGCCGGCGTCAAGTGCCGCTACGAAGGCAGCGTGCCCGAGTCACTGCACGAGTGCGGTGTATCCGATGAAGCGCCCGCATGCATTGTGGTGTCCAATCATGTCTCATGGCTGGATATCTTCACGCTGGACTCTCAGATTCCGTCTCGGTTTATTGCGAAAGCCGAAATCGCAAAATGGCCGATATTCGGGCTGATTGCGCGCGCGATCGGAACACTTTTTATCAATCGTTCGAGCAAGCGGGCGATTCTCAAGATTAACGACGACATCAGAGGAGCGCTCTGCAATCGCGAAACGGTGGCAATTTTTGCTGAGGGTACGACGACTTTCGGCAATGAGCTGCTGCCGATTAAATCCAACTTTTTAGCTCCTGCGGCCGAAATAGGCGCGGTGGTTCGTCCGGTCGTGCTGGTTTATATGGATAAAGGCAAGCCTGCAAAACAAGCGGCTTTTGCCGGCGACGTCACCTTGTTCGGTTCACTGTGGAATGTGGTCACTATGGAGGATGCGCATGCGGTTGTGCATTTTCTGGAACCGATCGTTCCGACACCGGAAATGACGCGCCATGACATCGGCAGGCTCTGCCAGGAACGAATGCGGGCCAAACTCAAGGAAATTTGGGGCAACGAATACAAGGACGGCGACGCAGACGGTGCGTCCGTGCTTGCCAAGGCGATTGCGAACGGCTGAACCAGAGAAAATCTTTGGAACAGAAGCCGAATGATATTAGAATTCGATTAGCTCAACTGAGTAAACCTAATACCGATATGAAACCTGTAAGAAAAGCCGTATTCCCTGTCGCGGGCCTTGGCACCCGTTTCCTTCCTGCTACTAAGGCGATGCCTAAAGAAATGCTCCCCATAGTAGATAAGCCTCTTATTCAGTATGCGGTTGAGGAAGCCGCTGCTGCGGGCATCACAGATATGATTTTCATCACGGGTCGTCATAAGAGAGCGATCGAAGATCATTTTGACAGCGCTCCCGAGCTTGAACGCGATCTGAAGAGCAAAGGAAAGAACGCGCTGCTTGCGACCCTGAAAGCGGTGGTTCCGCCGGGAATCAATTTCATCTTTATTCGTCAGCCCGAGCCGCTCGGGCTTGGTCACGCGGTTCTGTGCGCAAAACCCGTGGTCGGTGACGAACCTTTTGCCGTTATTTTGGCCGACGACCTGATTGACGCGAAGAAACCGGCGATTTCTCAGCTCATCGCTGCAAGAGCGGAAAACAACGGCGGCAATGTTCTGGCTGTTCAGACAGTTCCCCGCGAGATGACGAAGCAGTACGGTATTGTTGAAGTCGACGATGAACACGAAGTTTGTCCGAAGATCTCTTCAATTGTTGAGAAACCTGATCCGCAGACGGCACCGTCCACTCTTGCGGTGATCGGACGCTATGTTCTTGAACCTGAAATTTTCGACAGCCTTCAGCACATTGACCGTGGCGCCGGCGGTGAAATTCAGCTGACGGACGCGATCGGAAGAGAAATCCCGAAGGGAAACACTCTGGCCTGCCGTTATGAGGGCGAGCGCTTTGACTGCGGCTCCAAGCAGGGGTTCCTGAACGCCACAGTCCATTACGCCAGAAAAGAAGGCTATCGAATTATCTAGCTTTCTCTTACTTTACGGAGCAGTTTCGTAGTGCTCCGATCAAATTCGAACGCTGCGGTGACAACCTTGCCGCTGTAGCTGTGAACGATCTTTGCTTCCGGCAGATCTTCAATTCTGTAATCTCCGCCTTTGACGTAAATGTCCGGGCGGAGTTTTCTTACGATTTCAAGCGGCACCTTATCCTTGAAAATGACGACGTTGGACACG
Organism: Parasutterella muris; assembly: GCF_943193095.1. Taxonomy (NCBI): domain Bacteria; kingdom Pseudomonadati; phylum Pseudomonadota; class Betaproteobacteria; order Burkholderiales; family Sutterellaceae; genus Parasutterella; species Parasutterella muris. The sequence goes on from NZ_CALPCV010000001.1 coordinate 142,288, forward strand.
CTTTCCAGGGCGGCGAGGACCGCAGCGCGGTCCGCTTCAGGGTTGATCGGACGATCCGGGCCCTTGCCGAGCTGACGAACCGATGCGTCGCTGTTGACTGCGACGACCAGGCTTGCGCCGAGCGCTCTGGCCTGCGCAAGGTAGGTGACATGTCCGCGGTGCAGGATGTCAAACACACCGTTTGTCATAACGATGGGGTGCGGAAGCTGTTCGTGAAGACTTTCGAGCTGATCCGTGGTTACGATCTTCTGTTCGAATGCGGGTGGCGGAAGATGTTGACTCATAATAATTTAGCGGCGGAAAGCAGATTATCTGCGGTCTCGTGTTCAGTACTGCAGTCGGGGAAGGGGTGCGTGCCGTCTTTTTTGACAAGAATGCGTCGGGGGACACCGGCTCTGGCTCCAGCCTCGATGTCCGAACATTTGTCTCCGATGATGACGCTCGCGGCAGGATCAATATTCAGGTCCTGCGCGGCGGCAAGAATCATTCCTGGTTCCGGTTTGCGGCAGGTACATGCTTTGAGGTAGGGAGCAAATGCGCCTGTCGGATGGTGCGGACAGAAATAGAGCGCACCGATTGCGGCGCCGGAAGCTTCCAGCACGCCAGCCATCCAAAACGTCAGTTCAGAAAATTCATGCAGGCTGTATTTTGCGCGCCCGATGCCGCTCTGATTGGTGACGATAACCGGGACAAAGCCTTTATCCCTAAGAAGCCGAATGCCTTCGATCGCGCCGGGAATGAATTCAAAGTTTGATCGGTTTCCGACATAGGCGTGATCAATGTTGATCACGCCGTCTCGGTCTAAAAAAGCGGCTTTTATTGGGTTTTCGGAACGCTTGGTGAAGATAAAACGATATTTCATTTCACTTTATCGAGCAGATGCAGCATGTAAGCGCGTGTGCCTTCCTGAACGGACTTAAACTGAACTTCGCACCCGGCTTCACGAAGGTTTGTCAGATCTGCCTGTGTGTAGGCCTGATACTTGCCGACCAGAGCCTGCGGGAAGGGAATGTATTCGATTTCTCCCTTCATCACGGCTTCTTCAAGTGTGAGTGCGGGTTTGCCGTCGGCTTCGCGCAGTGTGTTCACCACAGTGAGCGCGACATCGTTGAAGGGCTGAGCGAGACCCGTACCGCAGTTGTAGATTCCGGTGATTTCTTTATCGAGGCAGAAGAAGTTTACTTCCACCACATCGTCCACGTACACGAAATCGCGCATCTGAGCACCGTTCGCGTAGCCGAGGCAGCCCTCAAAGAGTTTTACCTTGCCTTCGGCGCGGTACTGGAAGAACTGATGGTATGCGACGGAAGCCATACGGCCTTTGTGCTGTTCGTGCGGACCGTAGACATTGAAGTATCTGAGTCCTGCGACTGGGGCTCTCAGACCGTACTGCATTTCACGACGAAGTACCTGATCAAAGAGATATTTAGAGTAGCCGTAAACATTCAGAGGTTTTTCGTAGCGGACGTCTTCTTTGAAGATGCTGGAGGCGCCGTACGTTGCCGCCGAGGACGCGTAAATAAACGGGATTCGTTCGCGCTGGCACCAGCGGAATAAGTCCACGGTGTAGCGGTAATTGTTCTCCATCATGTAGCGGCCGTCGAGTTCCATTGTGTCCGAGCATGCGCCTTCATGTAAAACGGCTTCCGGTTTGGCGATCTTTCCGGCTCTGACGAGTTCAATGAATTCGGCCTTATCGAAGTAGTCGGAAATCCGATTGTCAGCAAGATTAGTGAACTTGTCTGATTTTTTCAGATGATCGACTGCGACAACATCGGTGAAGCCTCTTTTGTTCAGTCCGGCAACGATATTTGCTCCGATAAAGCCGGCGGCGCCGGTGACAATAAAACTCATGTTTAGCCTCTTCGTTTAGAGATTTGGAAATAGTTCTTCGGGTGTAACCGTGGCCGTACCGACTTTGCCGACCACGATGCCGCCCGCCTTGTTGGCGATCTTGACGGCGGTGTGCCAATCGTATCCGGCGGCAAGCATGACGCCGAGTACGGAAATGACGGTATCGCCGGCTCCGGAAACATCGAATACTTCCCGAGCACGTGCGGGAACAGACCAAGCGCCGTTGTCATCAAAAAGCGTCATGCCCTCTTCACTGCGTGTCAGAAGGATTTTCTCAATATTGAGCTCTTGGCGCAGATTCTGCGCGCGGTTCATCAGATCTTCTTCGGAATTCCATTGACCGACGACCTGCGCCAGCTCGTTGCGATTTGGTGTGATCGCGGTGGTATTGGCGTAGCGGGAGTAGTCCGAGCCTTTCGGGTCGACCAGTATGGTTCTGCCGAACGCGCGGCCTTCAGCGATCATGTGTTTAATGCGGTCAAGTCCGCCCTTGCCATAGTCGGAAAGGATGACAACATCATGGTCGGGGAGAAGGCTTGAAAATCGGTTGGAGTGCTGTTCAAGTGCGGAAGGAGCGATTTCTGACTCAAAGTCGGTACGCAGCATCTGCTGATGGCGCGCGAGAATGCGCAGCTTCAGCGTAGTGGTAAAGCCCGCAACCCGATACAGGCAGGGACGAACGCTGCATTCTTCAAGCAGGTCCATGATCTTATTGCCCGCTTCGTCTTCCCCGATGATTGCCAGAAGGGACGTCCGCGCCTTCAGACTTGCGGCGTTTCGCGCCACATTGGCGGCTCCTCCGAGACGATCTTCGGAACGAGTGACTTTGACAACGGGGACCGGTGCTTCAGGAGAGATTCTAGACGCGTCTCCGAACCAGTATCGATCCAGCATCGCGTCGCCTACGACAAGCACGGAAGAATTTTTAATGGCGTCTAGGTTAATGTCCCGAAGTTCCATGATTTATCTGTCTTGATACACTTTAATTTGCTGATTTTAGCGCCTTCACTGCGGCCTGAGCTCTCATCAGACCGATTCCGAGATTAGAATCCTTGTATCACCGTTAGGGAACATACAAATGACTGAAAAAATTTCACGCTCTATATTCAAGGCATATGACATCCGAGGCATTGTTGACAAGACACTTACCGAGGAGGCCTGCGAGCAGATCGGTCAGGCGCTTGGAACGCTTGCCCATGAGAAAAAAGTTGAAAAAATTTGTGTCGGCAGAGACGGCAGACTCAGCGGCCCAAGGCTTCAGAAGGCTTTGATTAAAGGAATTCGCAAGGCCGGAGTCGGTGTTTATGACATCGGAGCGGTTCCAACACCGGTACTCTACTTCAGCACGGTTTACCTGAATACAGGAAGCGGCGTGGCGATTACCGGCAGTCACAATCCTCCCGAGTACAACGGTCTGAAAATGATGCTTGCAGGCGAGACGCTCTTTGGAGACGGTATCGCTGCTTTATATGACCGCATCGTCAGCGGCGACCTCTACACGGCTTCGAACGAGGGCTCTTACGAAGAAGTGGATGTTGTTCCCGCCTATATTGAAAAGATTCTTTCCGATGTAAAACTTTCCCGTCCGATCAAAGTCGCGGTGGATGCGGGCAACGGTATTGCCGGTCCTCTTGCGGTGAAACTCTTAACCAAGCTTGGCGCGGAAGTCACCGAAATGTTTACTAATGTGGACGGGAACTTCCCGAACCACCATCCGGATCCGTCCAAGCCCGAAAATCTGGTGGATCTTCAGGCTCAGCTTAAATCCGGAGACGAAGAGATCGGTGTTGCGTTTGACGGAGACGGTGATCGTCTTGGTGTTGTAGCCAAAGACGGAGAAATCATTTTCCCGGATCGCCAGGCGATGCTCTTTGCGGGTGATATTCTTGCGCATAAGAAAGGCTCGGTTATTGTTCACGACGTTAAGTGCACACGAAACATCCGTCCGTTCGTGGAGTCAAGAGGCGGCGTCTGCGTGATGTCCAAGACCGGTCACTCGCTGATTAAAGCGAAGATGAAAGAAGTGAATGCGGATTTCGCCGGTGAAATGAGCGGCCATATCTTCTTCCATGACCGCTGGCCCGGATTTGACGACGGTGTTTACGCCGCGACAAGACTGCTTGAAATCGTGACGCGTTTTGATGACGCGAATAAGCCGCTCAAAGATCTCCCGAACGCGGTTTCTACCCCGGAACTTCAGATTCCGACCGAAGAAGGCGAGAATTTCACGCTGGTTGAGAAACTCAGCAAGAACGCGAAGTTTGATGATGCGAAGGACATTATTCGTATCGACGGTATTCGCGTTGAGTGGGATGACGGCTTCGCTTTAGCAAGACCGTCCAACACGACTCCGGTTGTTGTACTTCGTTTTGAGGCCGACACTAAGGAAGCGCTTGAACGCATCATGAAGCGCTTTAAAGAAGAGATTCTGAAAGTCGCTCCCACAGCGAAAATTCCTTTCTGATTTTCACGGCCGGTCATGAAAATTCTGATTGTTAAGACAACCTCCATGGGAGATGTTGTTCATGCGGTACCCGTCATAGCGGATATCAGGAAGCATTTCCCGGAGGCGAAAATCGATTGGCTGGCCGAAGATGTTTTTGCGGACATTCCCCGTTTGACGAAAGGAGTAGATGAGGTGCTCGTCTGCTCTGTTCGCAAATGGAAAAAAAGTTTGCTGAACTCAGAAACTCGAAAACAGATTTCCGCCTTAAAGTCCGCTTTAAGGCAAAAAAAATATGACTTAGTCATTGATCTGCAGGGCCTGATCAAAAGTGCTGTTCTGGCCTCCTGGACTCATGCTCCGGTTGCCGGTTATGACCGATCATCGATTAAGGAGCCGCTGGCGAGCTTCTTTTATCACTCTAAATTCTCTGTCAGCCGACAGCTCTCCGCGGTAGAGCGGTGCCGCAGTCTGGCTGCCCTTGCGCTCGGTTACGAAATCCCGTCTGACGCTCCTCAGTTCCTGTTTCAGTTCACTGAACAGAAGAGTGAAGCGCCCTTTGTCGTTTTTTACTGCAACACAAGCCGAGAGACTAAGCTTTGGCCGGAAGATTACTGGATAGAGCTTGGCCGAATCATTTCCGAGCGCGGTTATCGAATTCTTCTGCCTTGGGGTTCCGAAGCGGAAAAGTCGCGCGTTGAAAGAATCAGTCAGGGAATCGGCAGTACATCCTGCGTGCTTCCTAGGATGTCCATCGGTGAGCTCATGAATAAAACTTCAGGTGCAAAAGCGGTTGTCGGATTGGATACCGGGATGACGCATCTGTCGTCCGCGATGGGTATTCCGACGGTAGGCATCTTCCGTGATTATCCGATAGAGCTCGTGCCGCTTATGGGAGAAGCGAAGAAGAAAGCGCTTGGCGGCGTTGGAAGCTGCCCGAGCATTGAGAAGGTGGCTGAAGCTTTTGAAGAGGTGCTGTCATGATGATTCCGCGTCCTGTTTACAGTGCGCTTTTGTATATAGCGGCGCCTTTTGCGATGTTTTATCTTTCCAAGCGCGCAAAGAAGCAGCCGGAGTATTCCGAGCATTGGGATGAGCGCTTTGGAACGGCCCATTATCCCCCGGTCACGCCGGGCCGCACGCGCATCTGGATTCACGCGGTATCCGTGGGCGAGACAAGAGCGACATTTTCCCTTGTGGAAAGTATTCTCCGAAAGTGGCCTCAGGTTGACGTTTTATATACTCATATGACGCCGACCGGCAGAGAGGTTAGTAAACAATTCGGCAAGAAATTCGGCTCCCGCATTAGTCAGGTCTATCTGCCTTATGACACGCCGGCCGCGATGAGAAAATTTATTCGTCAGACTCAGCCCTCGCTTTGTCTGCTGATGGAAACAGAGGTTTGGCCGAACCTGACATATGCGGCAAAGCAGGCAGGGCTGCCTGTTGTGCTGGCAAACGCGCGCCTGTCTCAGAAGTCTTTAGATAAAGGTAAAAAGGTCGGCAGTCTGATTCGTGACGCGATGTCGCGTCTGACACTGACGCTTGCTCAATCGGAAGAAGACGCGGCCAGACTGAAGGAAGCCGGATGCCGAGAGGTTAGAGTACTCGGCAATCTGAAATTTGATTACGAGCCCAATCCTGTACATGTGCGCACCGGACGAGAGATTAGAAAGCTCTCCGAGCGCAAAATTCTGACCTTTGCGAGTTCTCGCGATGGCGAGGAAGCAAGCATGCTTTCCGCGCTTAAGGAAGCGAAAGCGAACGGTCGGCTCAAAGACACGGTTTTCCTTTTGATTCCCCGTCATCCCCAGCGCTTTGGAGAGGTGCTGGAACTCATTCGAAAATCGGGCTTCACAGTAGAAAAACGGTCGGATATCCGTGACTGGAAAAAAGTTCTTTCACTGAGCGAAGGCCCGGACGTGGTGCTCGGTGACAGTATGGGAGAAATGGCCTTTTACTATGCGCTCTCAGACGTTGTCCTTATGGGCGGAAGCTTTGGAGACTACGGATCGCAAAGTGTGATTGAGCCCTGCGCCATTGGAGAGGCGGTGATTGTCGGTCCGAGCATTTATAACTTTAAGTACATTATCGAAAAGGCCCGTGAAGAGGGCGCGGTTCTGAGCGTTCAGGATCCGGGTCAGGCTTTGCAGCGCGCTGACGAGCTTCTCTCGGACAGCGGTAAAGCGGCTTCGGTTGGCGCTGCGGCGGCTAAATTCGCGCAGGCCCAAAGAGGTGCGGCTGAGCGGACGATCGCGGTGATCGATGAGCTTATGGCGCAGAAGAAAGATACGAATCTTAATAAATTCAATGCAGAAACAATGGAGAAGAAATGATGCAGACTCAGCATCCTACCGTTCTGACTATCGCAGGTGTTGACCCTTCAGGCGGCGCCGGTATTCTTGCTGATATTAAAACGATGAGCTCTCTTGGTGCCTATGCGACGGGTGTTGTCACAGCGGTGACTGCGCAGAACACCGTCGGAGTTCAAGGGGCGCTTCCGATCCCTACCGATTTTGTAGTGCGTCAAATTGATACGCTTTTTGAAGATGTCCACATTGACTCTGTAAAAATCGGGATGCTTTTTGATTCGAATCTGATTCGAGCGATTGCGGAACGTCTTCGTTACTGGAAGCCGCGCTTTATCGTCCTTGATCCGGTGATGGTGGCTAAGAGCGGCGATGCGCTGCTGACAAGAGAAGCGATTTCCACACTGAGAGAGGAACTTCTTCCGATTTCCACAATCATTACGCCGAATCTTCCGGAGGCGGCAGAGCTTCTTCAGGCGGTTGATATTACGGATGATGATCAGATGGAAGAGGCTGCCAATGATCTTTGGAAGATGAAGGGCTGCACCGGCTGGGTCTATCTCAAAGGCGGTCATCAGGAGAATGTGGATCATTCGATGGATTTGCTTTATGACGGTCGCCACATGATTCGCTACAGCGCTGAGAGAACAAATACGAAGAACACACACGGGACCGGCTGTGCGCTGTCTTCGGCATTAGCGGCGCTCCTTCCGGTTTCTTCCGATATTCCAATGGCGGCAAGAGAAGCCAAGCGTTACATTACTCAGGCGATCATTCATGCGGACGAACTGCACATCGGTCATGGTCACGGACCGGTGCATCATTTCTACGCTCAGTGGAGATAGTTTTACAAATAATTACATAGAAAGAGACTCTCGACTTGCCGAAGTTGAATTTCGTATGTAATATTCAACCTCCTAACGAAACAGCGTTAGCACGGCGAATTAGCTCAGTTGGTTAGAGCAGAGGAATCATAATCCTTGTGTCCGGGGTTCAAGTCCCTGATTCGCCACCAGATACCCATCCGAGAGCCAAAAAGCTCTCGGATATTTTTTTGTCCGAACCAATAAATACGGGGCTTTTGCGGTTTTTCCCTGCTGTATCTCTACGACGCTTAACGGCCCCCAATGGGGTTTTTATTGACGTATAGATATACGTACAGCAAAACCAAGGGAAGTTTTATAGACGTACAGAAGACCGATATTTTGTTTTTAGGGCGCCAGGCAAAACCGGATCAGACCGGGTATGAGCGCGCCGACACTTATCGGAGAATGGATTGAAAACTTTTGCAATCGGAGATGTTCACGGCTGTTTTGATACGCTGAACCTGCTGCTCGAGAAGCTGCCTGTTCAGCGTCGTCTTATTTTCATCGGCGATATCATCAATCGCGGTCCGAAGTCTTTGGAGACGATCCGGGCCGTGATGCGCATGAAGAACGCCGAATGCCTGCTCGGTAATCACGAACTGCATTTCCTTGCGGTCTGCGCAGGTCAAAGAAAACTTTCTCCAAGCGATACGCTTGACCCGATTCTTCAGGCCCCGGATTTGGATGAAATCATCGATTGGCTTCGTCACCGCCCGATGGCGCTCTACGACAAGGGTTTCCTCTGCGTTCATGCCGCAGTGCATCATTCATGGAGCGTGAAGGACTGTCTGAAGCAGGCTTCCAGAGTTGAGGAGTTCCTTCGCTCCGATAAGTGGGAAGCTGAAATCGGTCAAATTTTCGGTAAACAGCAGTGGGAGAAGGGTCTGAAGGGACTTGATCGGCTCAGAGCGATCGTGAATGTGCTGACGCGTACGCGTTATCTGAATGAAGACGGTACGATGGATTTCAGTCAGAAACTTTCACCGGGAGACACGCCGTCGCAGTTCATTCCCTGGTTTAACTACCCCGGCCGCAAAACCGAAAAAGATCCAATCGTCTTCGGACACTGGTCGACTTTGGGGGAGACCGACTGCCCCAATATTTATCCGCTGGATACCGGATGCCTCTGGGGCGGAAGCCTTAGCGCGATGAAACTTTCAAAGCATCCCATATACATCCGGGAGAAGGCGCCGCTCTACCGCTCTCCTAAGTCGGAAGTGTAATAATTTCTTTAAGAATCTTTGCGTTAGAATAGCCGTCCTCATAGAATTTCATTTCTATGAGAGCGTCTTTTTGTACGCATAACTTATTTTTATCTCTACCGCCACCGGACATAAACCGTGAACGCGAAAAAAATTTATTTAAAGACTTTTGGCTGCCAGATGAATGAATATGATTCCGGCAAAATCGCTGACATCGCCAAAGCAGCACAGGGCTATCAGGTTACAGACAACATCGAAGAAGCGGACCTGATTGTTTTCAACACATGCTCCATTCGAGAAAAAGCTCAGGAGAAAGTTTTCTCAGATCTTGGACGCGCCCGTGAAATCAAAAAATTAAAACCCGGTCTGAAAATTGCCGTCGGAGGGTGTGTTGCAAGCCAGGAAGGCGGGAACATCATTCGTCGCGCGCCTTATGTGGACGTCGTTTTCGGGCCTCAGACCCTGCACCGCCTGCCGGAACTTCTGAAAAAGAATGAACAGGAGCATCGTCCTCAGGTAGACATCAGTTTCCCGGAAATCGAAAAATTTGACCATCTGCCCGCACCGACTTCGGAAGCGGCCACTGCGTTTGTCTCCATCATGGAAGGCTGCAGCAAATACTGTTCCTACTGCGTCGTGCCTTATACCCGCGGTGAAGAGTTCTCACGTCCTCTCGAAGACGTTCTGCTTGAAGTCGCGCAGCTGGCAGAGCAAGGTGTCAAAGAAGTGACGCTTCTCGGACAGAATGTGAACGCCTACCGCGGAGAAGGTCCCGACGGAGAGATCGTCGACTTTGCCCTGCTTCTTGAGTACGTCTCGGAAATTGAGGGTATTGAACGAATCCGCTATACCACTTCTCATCCGAAAGAATTCACGAATCGCCTTGTCGAGGCTTACGCAAAGCTTCCTAAATTGGCCAATCACGTGCATCTGCCGGTGCAGGCAGGCAGCGACCGTGTGCTTGCCGGTATGAAACGCGGCTATACCATCCTTGAATACAAGTCGATTGTGCGCAAGCTCCGCGCGGTGCGCCCCGACATTAGTATCGCGACAGACTTCATTGTCGGCTTCCCCAATGAGACAGAGGAAGATTTTGAGAAAACAATGAAGCTCATTCAGGACGTCAAATTCGACACAAGCTTCTCGTTTGTTTACTCCAAGCGTCCGGGAACACCTGCGGCCGACATGCCGGATGACACGCCGCAGTCCGTTAAATTGGAACGCCTGCAGCGCCTTCAGGCTCTGAATACTGAACATGCTCAGGAAATTTCTCAGAAAATGGTTGGTACGGTCCAAAGATGTCTGGTGGTGGGCGCGGCAAAAAGAGGTGAAGGAAAACTGTCTGCACGCACCGACAATAATCGTATCGTTACTTTTAATGGGCAGCCAAACCTCATCGGGCAAATGATTAATCTGAAAATTACAGATGTATATCCCCACACGCTTGGAGGCGAGATTATTTGATGCCGGATAAAGCACAAAAGGATGTTGGAACGTCCTTAAACCTGTCCCTTCAGATTACGAACAGCGATTTGGCGAGCTTAGTCGGTCCGCTGGATTCAAACCTAACGCAGCTGGAAACTTTCCTAAATGTGGAAATTTCGCGCAGAGGCGCGCATTTTCAGATTCGGGGAGAAACCGCAGCTGCGCGCAAAGCGCTTAAAGCGCTTTCGGACCTGGCCGCTTTTGCCGAAAAAAAGAATTCAGATCTGACAACCGAAGATATTCAGCTGTACTTAGTCGGTCAGAAGGATGCGCCTGAAGAAGTTCAGGCCGAAGAGCCGGTGCCCGAGCTTAGGACAAACCGTAAGGGCCTGCAGGGTAGAACACCGATGCAGCGCAACTATATCCGCAGTATTATCGGACACGACATCTCTTTTGGCGTCGGGCCGGCCGGCACAGGCAAGACCTACTTAGCGGTTGCCGCCGCGGTCAGCGCTTTTGAGAAGGGAGAGGTCGAGCGTATTGTTCTGACTCGTCCCGCGGTCGAAGCCGGCGAAAAACTCGGATTTCTCCCGGGCGATTTAAGTCAGAAGGTTGACCCGTACCTGCGTCCGCTCTATGACGCGCTTTTCGATTTGCTCGGAACCGAAAAAACTCAGCGGCTTCTCGAAAAGCAAAAGATCGAGATTGCGCCTCTCGCATATATGCGAGGCAGAACGTTAAACTCTTCTTTTGTGATCCTTGATGAGGCTCAGAACACAACGCCAGAACAAATGAAGATGTTCCTCACGCGTATCGGTTTCGGCTCTAAGGCCGTTATCACAGGAGATGCGTCGCAGATTGACCTTCCGCGCGGACAGCGCAGCGGATTGGTTGAGGCAGCCAATATCCTTAACGGAGTTCGGGGCATATCGATCACATACTTTACGGCTGCTGACGTCGTGCGCCATCCGTTGGTTGCCCGTATTGTCGAAGCATATGAAAAAGCAGAGAAACGGGAGTATCAGAATGGAAAAAACAACTGATCAGGTTCTGAACAGAGAAGCTGAAGAAGATCCAGAATTGGCGGAGGCGCTTGCGGAAATCGAATCCGAAGGCCCTCAGGACGGAGAACTTTTAATCCATTTGCAGGAAGAGGAAGACGAAGCGCTCGAAATTCCCGCCAAAGAGAATATTGAGCACTGGATTCGCACAGCCGCGCAGGGCCTGCCCGGGGAGCTGACGATCCGCTTTGTCGATGCGGAAGAGGGACTTGAGCTGAACAAGAGTTTCCGCGGCAAAGAAAAACCCACAAACGTTCTGACTTTCGTCTACTGCACAAATCCGATCATGGCAGATATCGCGATCTGTCTTCCGGTTCTGGTGCGTGAGGCGGCCGAACAGAACAAGTCGCTTGAAGAGCATTTGGCGCATTTAGTGGTGCACGGAGTCCTCCACGCCCGAGGTTACGATCATATCGAACAGGACGAGGCCGAGGAGATGGAACAGCTCGAGACTGATATTCTGAACAATCTCGGTTATGATCTTCCTTACCCTGATCGGAATTATGTGCCGCGAGAGCTGCGTTAGATCGCTGAAACTTTTTAAGAAACCGTTTTATGTCAGACAATCCGGAAGAAAGTAAAAAGAATTTTTTTGAGAAACTTTCTGAGAAATTTTTCCATGAAGATGCGCCTGAAAATACTCAGGAGCTCCTTGACGACCTTCATCAGGCCCATGACAAGAAAATCCTGACCGATGACGCCATGCTTATGATCGAGGGCGTTATCCGAGTCCATGAGCTTCGCGCCGAGGATTTGATGATCCCGAGAGCGCAGATGACGGTGATCGATATTTCGGAAGACTCGCAGAGTTGGATTAAAGACGTAGTCAAAGCCGGACATTCGCGCTTTCCTGTGGTCGACGGAGATAAAGACAACGTGCTCGGTATTCTTTTGGCTAAGGATCTGCTTCGCTTGTTTGTGAATCCGCAGTATCAGATTCGAGAGCATCTCAGACAGCCGGTTTATGTGCCGGAATCAAAGCCCGCAGACGTGCTTTTGAAAGAATTCCGCCTGAAAAGAAACCATATGGCGCTCGTGGTCGATGAGTTCGGTTCCATCTCCGGCTTGATTACGATTGAAGATGTGCTTGAGGAGATTGTCGGCGAGATTGATGACGAGTACGACACGGACAAGTCCGCAAGCGACATTGTCTCTGTCGGAGGAAATCACTGGAGAGTTAAAGCCGCAACGCGGATTGATGACTTTAACCGCGTCTTTGGTACGCATTTCTCTGATGATAAGTACGACAGTGTCGGCGGTCTGATCAGCGATGAACTTGAGCATGTTCCGCACGCAGGTGAATTTGTGGATCTCGACGGCTATCGGTTCAAAGTCACGAAAGCAGTCGCGCGGCAGGTTCAGATGCTGAATGTTGAAAAACTTGCGGAACCGGCACCGGTGGAACCAAACTAATTTTGATAACAGCGGGATGAGGAATCGTCCCGTTTTTTATTTGTCAACGTGAAAACAAAAGCACTCTTATATTTTCTTCCCTTGGCAGCCGGGGTACTTCAGGGTTTTTCATTTGCGCCGGCCAGAGCCATTCTGCAGCTGATTGCCTTATCCGTTCTATTTATCTGTCTATCAAAGTCTCATGGCGTAAAGCAGGCGTTTGCGCAAGGCTTTCTTTTTGGCTTGGGCTGGTTCTGTTATGCCATTTCGTGGGTGTATGTTTCGATTTATACCTACGGATATCAGCCCGCTTTTTTTGCGGCAGCGGCAGCGTTTTTATTCGCGGCTTTTCTCTCGATTTTTCCGGCCGCGGCCGCGGCGTTTTCCGCTCTTTCCGCTCCGGCATTAAAGAAAGGATTCCCTCTTGCCTTCGTATTAGGGACATCCGCCTCGTGGGGTATATTCGAGTGGCTGAGAAGCTGGATACTGAGCGGTTTTCCGTGGGCGGCTTCCGCTTACGCGCATGTTGAAGGATCGCTCTCGGGTTATGCGCCGATTGTCGGAGCGACAGGCATTAATTTTCTGTCCGCATTGATTGCAGTGCTTATTGCCGTCTTCGTTCTTTCATTCAGAGATTCGACAAGAAGACTGGTTTGTTTGGCGGTGATGTTTGCGGTAATCACAGGCGGGATCTTTTTTGGACGAATTCAATGGTATGAGCCGGCTGCGCAGGTTCGTTTTCAGCTGATTCAGGGCGGAGTCCTACAGGATGAGAAATTTTCTCCGATGGGGACGTTAACGAGTTTTGAACGCTATCTCACTTTGATGAAAGAGGGCGGAGCCGCTGCGGAAACGGTGACGGTGCTGCCTGAGACCATTTTCCCTATTCCTTTGGATCGTCTTCCGAAGGACATTTGGAAGCGTTTTACAGAGGGCACGGATAACGGAAGCCGCATGATTTTCGGCGGATTCACACGAATGAAAGACGGATATGCGAATTCGGTGGTTGAGGTGTCCAAGGGCAGGATCATCGAGAGCTACAGCAAGAGGCATCTTGTTCCGTTCGGAGAATACGTCCCGTTCGGTTTCCGCTGGTTTATCGACATGCTCGGCATTCCGATGGGAGACCTGGTTCGAGGTTCGTCCTCTCAGGCCGCGTTTAATCTCGGAAATGCCCAGGCTGCGCTTTTGCTTTGTTATGAGGATCTCTTTGCTGAAGAAGTGCGGGATTGGTGGACAGACGCTTCGAGTCCGAATGTTCTGATTAACCTGTCCAATCTCGGCTGGTTCGGAGACTCGCTTGCGCTGCCGCAGCATCTGAACATATCCAGGATGCGGGCGATTGAATTTGCTCGTCCGGTGGTGCGTGCTTCCAACACGGGAGCGACAGCGTATGTGGAGCCGGACGGCACTGTGGCGGCGGAATTGCCGTTCATGGCGCCGGGCAAACTCGATGTGACGGTCACAACCGCAAAAGGAGCACCGACCCCGTACGCGCGGAACGGAGATCTTCCTTCCGTGATCTTCATGTTCCTGCTTTTCTTTGCCGCAATTGCGCTTGCGATTACGCGAAAGACTAAACTTAACCGTTTACAATAGAAAAATTGTTTTCAGTTCTCTCATACTGATAAAAATTACCATGCTTACATTTCAAGAAGTGATCCTGCGCCTGCAGGAATATTGGAACGGCCAGGGCTGCGCGCTGCTTCAGCCGATCGACATTGAAGTCGGCGCCGGTACCTCTCATACGGCCACGTTTTTAAGAGCTCTCGGTCCTGAACCGTGGAGAGCCGCCTATGTTCAGCCGTCCCGCAGACCGAAAGACGCGCGTTACGGCGAGAATCCGAACCGTCTGCATCAGCACCACCAGTTTCAGGTTGTCTTAAAGCCGGCTCCCACCGATATCGTGGACCGCTACCTGGGTTCTCTGAGAGCGCTTGGTATTGACACTGAAGTCAATGACATTCGCTTTGTGGAAGATAACTGGGAAAATCCGACGCTGGGTGCCTGGGGTCTGGGCTGGGAAGTCTGGATGAACGGCATGGAAGTCACTCAGTTTACTTATTTTCAGCAGGTCGGCGGCCTCACATGCAAACCGATTACCGGTGAGATTACCTACGGTCTGGAACGTCTGACGATGTACCTGCAGAACTGCGACAACGTTTTCGATTTGGTCTACACCAAATGGCAGGACGCCTCCGGAGATCATGTTCTGACCTACGGCGATGTTTTCCATCAGAATGAGGTCGAACAGAGTCACTACAACTTCGAAGCAAGTGATCCCGAGAAACTGCTTAAGCAGTTTGACTACTTCGAAAGCGAAGCCAAGAGACTAATGGATCTGAATCTTGCGCTTCCCGCCTATGAAATGGTTCTGAAAGCGGGACATACATTTAACCTTCTGGACGCCAGAGGCGCGATCAGTGTGACTGAACGTGCCGCCTACATCGGCCGTATCCGTCAGATTTCCAGGGCAGTCGCGCAGAGCTACTACGACTCGAGAGAGCGTCTGGGCTTCCCGATGTGTCAGCCCAAAGCATAACGAGAAGAGGTTGGAAAATGGCTACATTATTGATTGAAATTCAGACAGAAGAACTGCCGCCGAAAGCTTTGGAAAATCTTTCTTCCGCTTTTGCCGCTTCTCTTTTCGACAGCTTGAAAGAGCAGGGTTTTACCGCCGAGGATTCGAAAGTGACCGCCTTTGGTGCGCCTCGCAGAATCGCGGCGGAAGTGACCGCGATTTCCGAGCGCTCTCCTGATAAACCTTTCCGTCAGAAACTGGTTCCCGCCAAGATCGGTCTGGACGCCGACGGAAACGCAACAGCTGCGCTCAAAAAGAAAATGGCTGCGCTCGGTATCGAATGCGAACCGTCTCAGCTTGCGGTTGTCAATGACGGCAAGCAGGATCAGCTTTACTACGATGGTATCAAGCCGGGCGTTCTTCTTGCCGAAGGTCTGCAGGCAGCTTTGGATAAGGCGGTGAAACAGCTTCCGATTCCTAAGGTCATGTCTTATCAGCTTGAAGACGGAAGAACCGTTGAATTCGTTCGTCCGGTTAAGCATTTAGTCGCGCTTCTTGACGATAAGGTTGTCGATGTTGAACTCTTCGGTCTCAAGGCCGGCAGAGACACGCGCGGACATCGCTTCCACTGCAAGGCGCCGGTCGAAATCACGAGCGCCGAGAGCTACGCCAAAGAAATGGAAGCCGCCAAGGTTATTCCTTCTTTTGACGAAAGAAGAAACAAGATGGTTCAGGAACTCAAAGACGCCGCTAAGCGTCTTGATGCTGAAATCATCATGCCGCAGGATTTGGTGAACGAAGTGGCTGCGCTCACTGAGTGGCCCGTGGTATACGACTCCAGCTTTGACGAAGAATTCCTTTCCGTGCCGGAAGAATGTCTGATTCTTACCATGCAGCAGAATCAGAAGTATTTTGCGCTGCGTGATCAGAACGGCAAACTCAAGAACCGCTTCCTTTTGGTCTCACAGATTGAGGCAACGGACGGCGGAGACGCTATCCGCTCCGGCAACGCCCGCGTGGTGCGCGCAAGACTGGCGGACGCCAAATTCTTCTACGACCAGGACAAGCTTCAGCCGCTTGAGTCGAGAGTTTCCGGACTTTCCAATGTGGTTTACCACAACAAGCTTGGCACACAGCTCGAAAGAAGCGAACGTGTTCGCAAAATCGCCCAACAGGTCGCCAAGAAGATTGATGCGGATCCGAAACTTGCCGACCGCGCTGCGATGCTTGCCAAGGCTGACCTGCGTACGCTCATGGTCGGAGAATTTCCCGAGCTTCAGGGCATTATGGGCGAGTACTACGCCGAGCATGATAAAGAAGACGCAAAAGTCGCTTTGGCGATTCGCGAGCATTATCAGCCGAGATACGCCGGCGACGAGCTGCCTTCCACCAGAGAAAGTCTTGCGGTTGCGCTTGCAGACAAGATGGAAACTCTGGCCGGACTCTTTGGTATCGGTCAGCTTCCGACCGGAGAGAAGGATCCCTTCGCTCTGCGCCGTCACGCTCTGGGCGTTCTGAGAATGCTGATGGAAAAAGAGCTTCCGCTTTCTTTGGATGATCTGATTCAGATTGCGATGCAGATCGAGATGACCGCTCCCGGAGTGAAAGATACCTCTGACGAGCTTCGTCAGTTCTTCAGCGACCGTCTGCGCGTCATGCTCAAGGATAAAGGCTACTCCGCACACGAAGTGGAATCCGTTATCGAAGTCCGCCCCGAACTTCTCAGCGATATTCCCAAACGACTTAAAGCGGTACACGACTTCATGGGCATGCCTGAAGCCGAATCTTTGGCCGCCGCGAATAAGCGAATTGAGAACATTCTCAAGAAGTCTTCCGGAGAAACCGGCAGCGAAGTGGATGCGACTCTCTTAGTCGAACCCGAAGAAAAAGCGCTTTATGAGGCGATTTCCAAGGTCGAACCGAAACTCGGCGCAGATTACAGCGCCGGTCACTACGACGCCGTTCTGAAGGAACTTGCGCCGCTTAAAGCGCCGGTTGACGCCTTCTTCGATAAAGTTATGGTCAATGCTGAGGATCCGAAACTCAAGAGGAATCGTCTGACGCTTCTGAATGAGCTTCATAAAGCGATGAATAAGGTAGCGAAGCTTTCGTGCCTGGCTTCCTAATTCGCTGAATCAGGGCCGCGTATGCGGCCCTTCGTGTCTCTGAGACATTCAAATTTATATTGAATCAGAATGAAAGTAATTTACGGTTTGCGTTCTGCAGTCTTCTGGCTGTTTTTTGTAGTGCTCCTTTTCATTTACGGTTTTGCGCTCTTAGTGTGTATTCCGTTCTGCCGGCAAAGCGGACGCTATGCCATTATCCGATCCTGGTGCCGCGTCATCGTAGTGCTGATGAAGGCTATATGTGGCGTGGACTATCGCTTTATCGGGATGGAAAATATTCCGAAGAAAGGTCCTTTTATTCTTCTTTCAAAGCATCAGTCCGGATGGGAGACATTGGCGCTCACCGCCTTTGTGCCGCGCCGCCTGAGCTATATCTATAAAAAAGAGCTTCACAAGATTCCGATTTTCGGCTGGGGTTTGGCTTCATTGGGCATGTTCAGCATCGACCGAGCTCAGGGGCGCAATGCTTTTGCTCTGATGAAGCAGGAAGTTCCTAAATTCTTTGAAAAGGGCTGGGGCATTATCCTGTTCCCTGAGGGCACACGCACGGCTCCGGGACAAGTGGTGAAATATAAAAGCGGCGGGGCGCGCTTGGCAGAATGCACCGGCGCTCCGGTGATCCCTGTTGCGCTTAACTCCGGTGAATGCTGGCCGAAACACTCTTTTGTGATTCGTCCGGGACTGGTTAATGTTGTCTTTAACTCTCCGATTAACCCGAAAGGTATGAGTGCGCACGAACTCAACGAGAAGGTGTTTGAGATTATCGAAAACGAAATGGCCAAAATCTCGCCGAAGTTTTACCGAAAAAAATCCGGCGAACAGCAGTGAGACTTGCCTGTGTAAGCTGCTCGCATAATAAAAAGTTAATACAAAAAGGCTGACGACGTGAATGATCCGTTTGATTTCGACAGACTCATAGACAGGGTTTCCAAAAAGATCAATGACTCACTTTCTTCGCTGTTCTCGTCCTATAAGCTGGGTGAAGTCCTGGAAGTTATCCATGGCAGCAGGAAGATTCACGTGAGAGTGATTTACGGGAAAAAATGCAGAAAGTCGGTTCTTTCTCCGTGTGACGATCAGGATATGGATTATGCGCTTTTGGTGCCTTTTAATATGCGCTCCGATCAAGTGCTTGCGGCGCTCTACAGAGAGATTGAGCGGGAGCTGAGTCCCAAGCTGCAGCATATCCGCAGCAGGAGAGGGGGCGCTGAAGTTGATCTGAATGGAGAAACGGTGCAGATTCAGGTCATTCGATCTAAACGCGCCAAGTCATACCGCGCCTCTTTCAAAGACGGTGAAGTGCGTCTTACGGTTCCTACAGGCGGAACAAAGGAGCGCGGACTGCTTTGGCTGGACGAAAATCTGCGAGCCCTGGAGAAATGGCATACGGAGTATCTGCGGCAGCTTCAGAAGCAGAAGGAAGCTTCAAGTCAGCTTTCAGTGAACAGAAAAGTCACTATCTACGGCGAAGAGCACCGACTCGTTTTTGTCAATAATCGAAGAGATGAGGGCGTCGGTGCGGGAGAGATTCGCGTCTGTCCTCCTAAAGACACGAATGACGACAAACTATGGGAGACGGCGATTACCAGAGTGCTGAAAGAAGAGATTAGACAGTACGCTCTGGAGCAGATTCTTTTGAAGACATCATCGATTGATGATTTAGGCATTCCGTTTTCCAAGCTCATCATTTCTTCGGCACAGACACGCTGGGGAAGCTGCTCAGTGAGAGGCATTGTTCGACTGAACTGGAGGGCGGTATTTCTGCCTAAGGACGTGATCGATTATCTTATCTGTCACGAGCTCGCGCATCTCAAGCACATGAACCACTCAAAGAACTTTTGGGCCAGGGTGGAAATGTACTGTCCGAACTATCGCGAGTTCGAGAGAAAGCTTAAAGGCTACTCAATCAGTCACAGCGTCCTTTAATCGACCACGGTTCCCGGGATTGTGATCGAAACATTGTTTTCGCTTACCAAGCGCGCCAAGCGTATGAAATTCTCAACCGGAATGGTTTCCGCGCGCTGCTCGGGCTGAATCCCGGCTTCTCGGATCATATCGTCGGAAATCCATTTAGAGAGGTTGTTGCGCAGGGTCTTTCTTCGCATAGCGAATGAGGCCGCGACAACGTCATGGAAAGCTTTTTCATCCACTTCCGCAGGATTTTCCAGCGGAATCATTCGCACAACGGAAGAGACGACTTTCGGTGCAGGCGTAAAG
This sequence comes from Parasutterella muris, assembly GCF_943193095.1. Taxonomy (NCBI): domain Bacteria; kingdom Pseudomonadati; phylum Pseudomonadota; class Betaproteobacteria; order Burkholderiales; family Sutterellaceae; genus Parasutterella; species Parasutterella muris. The sequence continues at coordinate 161,704 of NZ_CALPCV010000001.1, forward strand.
GCTTCAGGCGGCACGTCAAAGAGCTTGGCCATGCGGTACTTGTGCTGAAGCATCACGGAGAGTCTGCCGTAGGTTTTGCTCCCCGGCGCGGCTGTCATTCGATCGACGACTTCTTTTTGAAGCATGAAATGCTGATCGACTACACGGTCGGAGATTTCCGCAAGCTTAAACAGCAGCGGAGAAGAAATGTTGTAGGGCAGATTTCCGACAACACGAAGTTTTTCTCCTTCGGAAAACGTTCTCCAGTCAAACTTCAGCGCGTCGGCTTCTATGATCGTCAGCGCGCCTGAAGAAAACTGCGTACGCAGCCATGCGGCCAGGTCACGGTCAATTTCAACGCAGAAAATGTGAGAGGCGCCGGCAATAAGCTGTCGGGTGAGGGCGGCCTGGCCCGGTCCGATTTCAATAATTTTCTGACCTTGCTGCGGATCAACCGCATCGGCGATTTTCTGAATCCAGTAGTCGTCGTTGAGAAAGTTCTGCCCGAATCTTTTACGGGCTTTGTGATGTTTTAAGACTTCTGCCATAGGAAAAAAGACGCTTAGGTTCTCTAAGCGTCTTAGTATGAAACATTATTCAGCGGGTTTATTGACGCGCTTCTCAATATAAGCTTCGCTCATCAGTTTGCGTTCCCAGTCAAGCATCGCATCATCGAGCTTCTGCTCTCTGAGGATGTCTCTCGCCTGCTGTTTCAGGCGTTCGTTGACACCGCTTTGGTTTCTGCGTTCCAGTACCTGGAAGATGTGCCAGCCGTAGGGAGTTTTTACCGGAGCGCTAACTTCGCCCGGGCTGAGTTTCGACAGCATCTGCTCAATTTCCGGAGGAAGATCTCCCGGGTAAAGCCAGCCGAGATCGCCGCCTCTGGTACCTGAGGGATCAGCAGAATGCAGACGGGCAAGAGAGGCAAAATCGCCGTCACCTTTATCAAGGCGGTCCTTAAGCTGATTCAGACGCGTGACGACGACATTCTCAGGCGTGACATTGGTCGGACGCATCAGGATCTGACGCAGGTGCGTCTGAGTGACGGTCTGAGAGGCGGTGTCGCCGGGATCGCGTACGCCGAGGATTTTATAAATCTGGAATGAGTTGGGCGTACGAACCGGAATAATGTCGCCGGTCTTGTGTTTTTTTACCGCGTCAAGAACAAAACTCGGCAGTCTGCCTGCGGGAATCCAGCCCATTACACCGCCTTCCATCGCTTCGGGCGCTCTGGAGTAGCGAGCTGCGAGCTGACCGAAGTCCGCACCTTTGGACGCCTGCGTCAGTGCGATGTTTGCCTGTCGAGTGGCTTCATCCACGTCTTTCTGTGTCGGATTGGCGGGCAATCCGATGACGATGCGGGCGAGACGGTACTGAATACGTTTTTCAGGTCCGAGCTGATCCTTAATAAACTGATCAACTTCGCTTTCCGGGATCTGAATTTTGTCGTCAACTTCTCGCTCTCGAAGTCTCTGGGTAATCAGTTCGCTACGAATTCCGGACTTAAAGGTTCTGAAAGAAACACCGTCCTGAGCGAGTTTCTTTTCAAGCTGAGGAACTGTAAGACCGTTGTTCTGAGCAATTTGCTCAATGGCGCCGTTCATCATATTGTCGTCGATGCGGATGCCGGAGGCCTGAGCTTTCTGCTCAATGATTCGTTCAAGAATCATACGGTCAAGAACCTGATTTCTCAGATTGTTCATCGGCGGAAGCGTAATTTTCTGCTGACGAAGAGACATAGCGGCCTGGTGCACCCGCTGCTGAAGCTCGATTTCCGTAATGACGTCGTGATTGACAACCGCGGCGATGCGGTCGACAGGAATAATCTGCTGAGCGGCCGCTTTGGTTTCCGTGCTTTTAGCTTTAGGCGCGGCCTGTGCGGCTGAAACACAAGCAGCGACGGAAAAAGCCAAGCTGACAGAAAGAGTGAGAACAGAAAGTTTTTTCATATATCTTTATTCGTAATAATCGTAACGACCTACCTCAACGGGCCTTGGTCCCAGAGGCTGATAGCCTGAAATTCCTTCACTTAGGGCCTCAATCGGGCTGGAACCGACGGTGCCGAGTCCTACAAGCTGAAGCTCAAAGAAGAAGTTTGTTGTTGTTCTGCCTTCGCTTCGGATATATCGCTGAATTGCTCCGCGCAGAATCCAGCAGCCGGCTCGGTATTCCAATCCGGCCAAAGAGTCAACAACTCGATGGTCACGCAAGGAGTAATTGTACCTGCCTAAAGCGTAAAGGTCCTTAACAATGGGCCACTGGAAAGAGAAGTCCACTTGTCTGATGTTGGTGTTGTAGTAAGCGTCTCGCTTATCGTTGGGGTTGTAGTTGTAAAGGTAATAAAGAGAAACAGTGGAGAATTTTCTCGGGTTATAGCGAACGCCTGCCGTTGTCTTGGAAACTTTAGACCATTCCGAGGAATACTGCACCATACCTTCGATACGCCAATCCTGATAGAAAGAGAACTGCGCAGAGGCGAGCAGGTCGCTTCGGTTCTTCGTTTTCGCAGGATCCGACCAATACAGCCCGACTTGATTGTTTTCAAAGTAATAGCGCTGACCGACGCTGGCGGTAAACCATTCTTTGCCTGTTCCGGCATCGAGCATGCGCGTGGTCAGGATTGCAGAAAGCTGGTTGGTGTTGGCAATTCGGTCGCTTCCGGTGTACTTATTCGGCGAGAAAAGTTCGGCGAAGTTCATGTCGGCTTCCGAGCTGTCGAAGTTAGGCAGATGGCTCTGATCGCGATAAGGGATATACGCGTAAAAGAGTCTCGGCTCCAGTGTCTGCTCAGTCTCTCGTCCGAAGAATGTAGTGTTTCGCTCGAACACCAGTCCGGAATCCAAGGAGTAAATCGGAACAAGACGCGAACCGGATCTGTCGACGTAAGAAGCAGCGTCGTGAATGTCACGGTACCAAGCCATGTTGTACTGGAACTTGGGTGTGATGAACCAGAACGGCCCCATCAGCGGATAAGAAATTGAGGAATCCAGAAGGGTTCGATATCCGTCGCCGCTCAAATGATGGCGCCCCACGGTGGAGCCCGCGCCTCGGTCAAATCGGGTCGCTGTCAGACGGGAGGTCAGTGTAAAGCCGTGGAAATCTGCGACGTTGCCGCTGAGATTAAACTCAGGAACTTTTTCATAGGGCTTTTCGGTCTGTCTGCGCCCGCCCGGAGCAAGCGTCTGATTTTTGTAGACGCCTAAAGATGTACTCCAGTATGTCTTTCCGTAACTTAACCAAACTTTCTGATTCAGAATGTTTTCACTGGACTCACGAATGGTCGTGGAAAAGTCCGAAATGTAGTCGTTGTCGGATACGCGCTGGTAATCTACGCCGAGCGTCGGACCGCCTCTGCCCAGACGCTGAAAGTGCTTCCACGACAGCGCGTAGCGTCTGTCCTTGGTTTCCTTGTCCTTGAAAATCACGTCATAGGTAAGTTCACCGCTGAAGGACGGCTGCAGATACCGGAATTCATTGCCCAGGAGCACGCCGCGCTTGGACATGGGTTTCGGCGTGAAGGTGTAATCGTAGTTAGGCGCGATATTCCAATAGAACGGAAGCTCAAGATTCACGCCGAGCGTCGAGTTGATTCCGAATCTGGGTGTTAAGAAACCGGTCTTGCGCTCGCTTCCGACAGGGAAGCTGAAATAGGGACTCGCAAAAATCGGAACTCCGCCCAGATAAAGCGTCGCGTTTCTGCCGACTGCGGACTCGTCAAGCTGGTCGTAGTCCACGGAATCCGCTGTAATCCACCAGGCTTCCTCTCCTTCACGGCAGGTTGTGATGACCGCGTTGCACATCTTGGCTCTGCCGCCTCCGAGCAGCTCGACTTTATCGGAGGTGCCTCTCATTTCATTCGGAAGGTAACGGAATGTCGCATCAGGCATTTCACCGGTTTCGGCGTCAAGCCGATAAGTCAGTTCCGGCCCTTTGAAAACAGTACCGTTTCTTGCAACGAGCGCGTTTCCCTTCGAATAAACTTCGTCGGTGGAAAAAGTGTATGTGATTGTATCTCCGCGAAGAACGGCGCCGCCGCGACGGACTTCCGCATCGTCGTAAAGTTCAATCTTCTCGTTGGTCCGCCCGACCATGCGGTAGGCGCTCAGATAGGTTGGAGCTTCATCTCTTTCGGTCGGCGCCTGCTCGTTCAAACCTCTGGATAGGCGCAGACGCAGGCCTTCATTGGAAAGAGCAGTCGCGTCGGAAGCATCCTTTGAGTCAGCGGCGGAAACACAAAGGGGGAGTGCCAGCGCTACAGCGGAGCACAAAGGGAGAACACGAATTCGAGACATACGTCTTTTTCTGCGAAATAAACAGCTAAACATTAAAATTGCTTGGATCTGAGAAGATTGATTATAAGGGCAAAGAAGAGACTCTCTTGAATCTCTCCCAATAAACAAGAGGTGCTTAAAGATGACTGAAAGACAAATGCGGCTGAAGGATTGGCTTAGCGGGTTTTCGGATCGGTACGGATTAAAGCTTGACACTATGAGAACGGCATCTGCGGACGCCGGCTTCAGAAGCTACTTCCGAATCGACGGAAAAGAGACGACCTATATCGTTATGGACTCTCCCGGAGAAGCGGACAACATCGCGCCGTTTATCCACGCCGATGAAGTCTTCGCTCAGGCAGGCTTAAATGTCCCCAAGATCTATGAAGAAAACCGAGAACTCGGCCTCATGCTGATTTCGGATTTAGGCACCAAAACTTATCTTGATGTTCTGGACCATGACAACGCCGATCGGCTGATGGGGCAGGCGACAGATGCCTTGGTTAAACTTCAGGCCGCAAGCAAACCGGATGTTTTTCCTGCGTATTCGGCTGAACTGCTTCGCTCTGAGCTCGAACTCTTTCCGCAGTGGTTCGTAAAGCGTCATTTGGGGATGGAAATTACTCCTGAGCTTAGAAGCATGTTTGATCGTACCTTCGCGCTGATTATTGCGAAGAATCTGGATCAGGCCAATGTTTATGTTCATCGGGATTTCATGCCGCGCAATCTGATGCTCACAGAGAAAGGCAATCCGGGCGTGATTGATTTTCAGGACGCGGTTTACGGACCTGTGAGCTACGACATCGCATGTCTTTGCCGTGACGCGTTTATTTCCTGGGAAGAAACACAGACTCTGGATTGGACGATCCGCTATTGGGAAAAGGCCCGCAAAGCAGGTGTTCCGGTTCCCTCTGACTTCGGCCGTTTCTGGGAAGACGTTGAATGGATGGCGATTCAGAGACATTTAAAAGTTCTCGGAATATTTACGCGTCTTAACTATCGCGACGGCAAGCCTAAATATTTAGGCGATACTCCTCGGTTCCTCAATTACGTTAAAGCGACCAGCCGTCGCTTCGACGCGCTGAGACCGCTCTCCCGCTTTATCGATACCATTATCGGAGAGCAGGAACAGGTCGGATATACCTTCTGATCATCGGAGTCTCGGAATTGAAGATCATGATCCTAGCCGCGGGCCGAGGCACACGCATGAGAGAGCTGACGGAGAAGACGGCAAAACCGCTGCTTTCTCTGTGGGGCCGACCGATGCTCGAGTGGCAGCTGCTCAAAGCTAAGGAAGCGGGTTTTAGCGGCGCAGTCATCAACACAGCGCACCATTCGGAATTATTTGACCGTTACGCCGGCTCAAAAGTTATGCCGGGACTCAATATTGAAATATCCAAGGAAGGCGAGGATTTTTCCGGCGCGCTTGAAACCAAAGGCGGAATCGTTAAGGCTCTTCCGCTGCTGAGTGACGGTAAAGAGCCCTTTGCGGTGGTGAGCGGAGATATTGTGACGGCCTACGATTACCGTCAGCTGCGAGCGGCTGCTGAAGCAGTTCGCTGCGGCCGATTTGACGCGCATCTGGTGCTGGTTCCGAATCCGTACTTTAAAGATACCGGTGACATGGATGTGCGCGAAGGACTCGTCTATCGGGAGCCTAAGCGATTGACCTATGGCAATATCGCGGTTTTTTCTCCTCGTATTTTTGAGAAGGAGTCAGCTGAAAAGGCGCCTCTTTTCCCTTGGCTCTATCAGTTTGTTGATGCGGGCAGAGTGAGCGGCGAGCTTTACTGCGGGCCGTGGGCAAATGTCGGAACGCCGGAGGATTTAGCGCACTTCGGACGGGAACGCAATTTTGCGGTGACAGAGGCCTGAGATGGAGAATTTTGATTCGCGCACGGTGCTGAATGTTGCAAATGTAGAAATACCCGGGCGTGTTTTTCTTGCGCCTATGGCCGGAATCACGGATCTTCCGTACCGCCGAATCTGCAGAGCGCACGGAGCGGCCTATGCGGTTGCGGAAATGGTCGCAAGTCAGGCGCAGCTGAGGACATCCCGAAAGTCGCAGGAGCGGTTTAATCTCAAGGGCGAGCAGGCGCCTCGGGGAATCCAGCTTCTCGGCTGTTTTTCGCAGGACTTGGCCGACAGCGCGCGTTACGCGGCTGAGTGCGGCGCTCAGATTATCGATCTCAACTGCGGCTGTCCCGCAAAAAAAGTCTGCAGTGTGGCGAGCGGCGCGGCGCTCCTCGCGAACGAAGATTTAGTGAAGGAGCTGCTTGAAGCCATGGTGTCCTCCGTTAGCGGCCCGGTCACGCTTAAATATCGGACCGGAACGGACGAAGCGCACATTAATGCGGTTAGGATTGCCAAAATGGCTGAAAGCGTCGGCGTGCAGATGCTGACACTTCACGGAAGAACCCGGGCGCAGGCGTTTCGGGGTGAAGCTGAATATGAAACGATTAGACAGGTAAAACAGGCGGTCGGCATTCCGGTCATTGCCAACGGCGATATAGGCAGCGGCGCCAAGGCGCTTCAGGTCTTGCAAGAGACGGGGGCGGACGGCGTACTGATCGGCAGAGCGGCAATGGGCAACCCATGGATTTTTGAAGAAATCAGCGCCGCGCTTGATGGGCGCCGCTATGTTCCGCCGTCCAAGAAAGCCGTTATAGACGTGATTGCCGAACACACGGAGGCGCACTTATCTTTTTACGGAAGCGAACGAGGTCTTAAGACAATTCGCAAACATATAAGTTGGTACTTTAAACGGTTAGACTTATGCACAGACTATTTAAAGCGGCTTTATGAAGAAAACACGCCCTCAGGGCTGCAGCAGGCACTTGTCCGAATACTTGAGGATGAGCTGCCGGACAGTGAATCAGCCATGGCAGGCGTTCTCTTTCCATTAGAGCCAAAACCACATCTCCCACACCATGAGGAAAGCAAAGATGAAAAAACAGGCGTTGATTAGCTGTTCTGACAAATCCGGCGTTGTTGAATTCGCCAGAGAACTTTCGGAACTCGGCTATCACATTTTGTCCACCGGCGGTACGGCCAAACTGATTAGCGAAGCCGGCATTCCTGTCCAGGAAGTCGCTGACTACACCGGTTTCCCGGAAATGCTTGACGGTAGAGTTAAGACACTCAACCCGAAGATTCATGCCGGAATTCTCGCCCGCAGACCCGTGGAGGAGCATATGGAGGCGCTCAAGGCTCACGATATCGATCCGATTGATATCGTTGCCGTGAACCTTTATCCGTTTGAACAGGCCATTGCGAACCCGAACTGCACGTTTGAAAACGCGATTGAAAATATCGATATCGGCGGTCCGACAATGATCCGCGCTGCGGCGAAAAACCATGAAAGCGTCACGGTGATCGTCTCTCCGGCCGACTATCGCAAAGTGATCGAAGAAATTAAGGGAAAAGGTGAAGTCTCCGCCGAGACTCGCCTTGCGCTTGCCAAAAAGGTATTCGTCCATACCGCGCACTACGACGCCATGATCTCGAACTACCTGACAAGCATCGAAGGCAATGACGTGACCACACGTTCGAAGTTCCCGGACAGTCTGACTCGCCAGTGGGTTAAGGTTCAGGATATGCGTTACGGCGAAAATCCGCATCAGGAAGCCGCTTTCTATCGTGAACGTCAGGTTGCGCCGGGACTTCTGGCCGGCTATGTTCAGCATCAGGGCAAAGAGCTTTCCTACAACAATATCGCTGACAGCGATGCGGCTTGGGAAGCAGTGAGAAGTTTTGATACACCTGCCTGCGTCATTATCAAACACGCGAATCCTTGCGGCGCCGCTATCGGACTTGACGCGGCCGAGGCTTACAGTAAAGCGTTTAAGTGCGATCCGACATCTGCATTCGGCGGCATTATCGCTTTTAACTGCCAGGTTGGCGCAGAAGCGGCTGAAAAGATTTCCAAGCAGTTCGCCGAAGTGATCATTGCTCCGGAATTTACAGAGGAAGCGCTTGCGGTATTCGGTCAGAAGAAGAATCTTCGTCTGCTGACGATTGCCATGGGACATGCGCACAACGATTTGGATATGAAGCGCGTCGGCGGCGGTTTGCTTGTTCAGACACCGGACACTCAGACGGTTAAAGAAGATGCTCTGAAGTGCGTAACGAAACTGCAGCCCACGAGTGCTCAGATTTCCGACATGATGTTTGCATGGAAGATTGCGAAATTTGTGAAGTCCAACACCATCGTGTTTGTGCGCGATGGCATGACTCTTGGTGTCGGCGCCGGTCAGATGAGCCGCGTGGATTCTGCAAGGATCGCCTCGATCAAAGCGGAAGAAGCCGGTATTAGCCTGAAGGGCAGCGTTGCCGCTTCCGACGCCTTCTTCCCGTTCCGTGACGGTCTTGATGTGATTGTTGACGCGGGTGCCACTGCCGTTATTCAGCCGGGCGGATCGATTCGCGACGACGAAGTGATCGCCGCTGCTGATGAACGCGGAATTACAATGGTCTTCACGGGCGAGCGTCATTTCCGCCACTAAAAAGTGTGACCAAATTTGGGCCGAATTGCTGAGAATTCAGCAATTCGGTTTCGATTTGATAGAGAATTCAAATATATATTGGAAGTATTTTCCTTTTGTCCGCATGGTTCGGAACGGGCTGCTCGGGCAGGAGACAAGAAGTAAGGAGAGAGGGAATTCTATGAGTGCAAACGCGATTGAAATGAGGAGACGTTTGTTTCTTAAATCATTGGGCGCGGCAGCTGTTGCCAGTACTATGAGTTCCTCTTTTGCACAGCTGAAGGTGGATATTTTAGGCGTGGGAGCGAATCAGTTCCCAATTGCCATTCCCGCCTTCATTGGCAATGAAGGTGCTCCCGAGAACATTGCGGAGATTGTCGGCAATGACTTGGTGAGAAGCGGAGCGTTCCGTCTTGTGGACGGACCGGTTCCGACCTCGTATGACATGACGCCCGAGTGGAGCAAAATTTCCGCTGTTGGAGCCGGAGCATACGTCATTGGAGAGGTAAAAAAGACACCTGACGGACGCTATGATCTGCAGTTCAGACTCTTTGATCCGGTCAAACGGCAGGAAACCGACGAGGCGAACTTTGTCTGTGCCAAAGACGATTTGAGACTATATGCTCATAAAATTGCAGACCGTATTTTTGAACGACTGACCGGAGAAAAGGGAGACTTTGCCAGCCGCATCGCTTATGTGGCACAGCAGGGACGCAAGAGTTTCGCGATTATGGTCGCCGACAGTGACGGGCATAATCCTCAGGCGGCGCTGCGCAGCAAGGAACCCATCATTTCGATCGCCTGGTCTCCTAACGGCCGGCAGATTGCCTACACCACTTTTGAAACGGGCAAGCCGACGGTTTGGATTCACGATTTGAGCACCGGCAAAAGACGTCAGGTCGCGGGCTTCCGCGGCAACAACAGCGCTCCGGCGTTCAGCCCCGACGGAAACACGCTTGCGGTGGCACTCTCCAAGGGCGGCATTACGAAGATATATCTGATGAACGTCAACGGTCAGAATGTTCGTCCGTTTACCGAAGGCAGCAGCATTGATACCGAGCCCGCGTTTAGCCCGGACGGACAGTACATTTACTTCACGAGCGACAGAGGCGGAAATCCGCAAATCTATCGCAAGCCGGTGGGCGGCGGAAGCGCCGAGCGCGTGAGCTTCGGCAACGCTTATGCGGTCAGCCCGGCAGTCAGCCCGAAGAATGACCAGCTTGCTTACATCGTACGCAGCGGCGGAACCTTCCAGCTGGTCCAGCAGGACTTGGCAACCGGCAATGTGATTCCGCTGTCGCAGGTCGGTAAAAACGAATCTCCAAGTTATTCTCCTAATGGGAATATGATTATTTACGCCGCAGAAGTCGGCGGGAAAGGTGTTTTGTCTACAGTCTCTACAGACGGCAGCGCAAAATCCCGGCTTTCTGGTTTGAGTGGGGATATCAGAGAACCAGCTTGGGGCCCCACGATTAGTTAAAAGGAATTTGAAATGCAGTTTTCAAAATTAGCGTTATGCGCATCCGCAGCCGCGGTTCTGTTTTCACTGACTGCCTGCTCGACAGTCGATCTTGATAAAGATAAGGACGGCAGCAATGTCGCCGACGGGACTTCTGTTGAAGAAATGCTGAACAGCAAGGACGGTCCTCTTGCCAACCGCTCGGTTCACTTCGATTTCGACAGTTACTCTGTCAGCGCCGACCAGATGCCGGTCGTGACAAATCACGCACAGTTCCTCGCTGCGCACAAGGACCTTAACGTTCGCCTCGAAGGCAACACTGACGAGCGCGGCGGCCGTGAATACAACCTCGCTTTAGGGCAGAAACGTGCAGAAGCGGTCAAACAGCGTATGACTCTGATGGGTGTTTCTCCCGAACAGATCGAAACCATCAGCTTTGGTAAGGAAAAACCGAAAGCGCTCGGCCATGACGAATCTTCATACTATGAAAATCGTCGTGTTGACATTAACTACCAGATCAAATAATCCGTAATGAAGAAAGTCGTTCTCGCGGTTCTCGGCACCGTTTTACTCACTGTTAATACTTCAGCGTATGCCCTTTTCGGAGACGATGAGGCACGCAAAGCGATTATTGAACTTCGCAGTCAGCTCAAGGCGCAGCAGGATATTCAGATGAATCTCTACGACCGTCTTGAGAGCCTGACCAAAGAAGTGCAGACCCTTCGCGGTCAAGTGGATGTGCTGAACAACTCCTTAGGCAAGGAACGCGAGAACGCTCAAAGTATTTACGGCAGTCTGCAGAGCCGTCTTGACGAAATGGACCCGAAAGCCAAGGCGGCTCAGGCGGTGTCCGATAAGGAAATCGCTGCCGAACAGGAGCTCAATAAATGTCTGGAAGTCTTTAAGAAGGGAGATGCCAATAAGGCAATCGCCTGCTTCAGCACGATCACAACTAAGTACCGTGCGACCAAAACCTATCCGACAGCACTGTATTGGCTCGGAAGCAGCTATTACATGAAAGGCGATTTCGCTAAGACTATTGGGACTGAAAACAAGTTCATCGCAAGCTATCCGGAACATAAGCAGGTTTCCGAAGCCTATCTTCTGGTCGGTATGGCTCAGATGGACTCAAAGAAAACGGATGAAGCCAATAAAACCTTCCGTAAGCTGATTCAGTTATTCCCAAAGAGCGGCGCCGCCGCAATTGCGAAAAAGCAGTTAGGTTCCTAACGAATACAAGCCGCGGATTCCGCGGTTTTCTTTTGACCGACTCTGAAGACGGGGAAAGGGTATTCTCATTTTGTGACGCTTCAGGCGGCTGACCTCCTAAAGCTTATTAAGCTACAGAAAAAGAGACAGCGAGCGCGGGGATCCTGCGCTCAGAAAAAAAATTTTAGGAGGTCACCGTGAGTTTGCTGCGCACGTGCTGGTTCTATTTCGTATGTTTAATTGCCGGTGTTCTGACCGGTTTTGTGGGCGGCTATTTTCAGGTCTTTCTTCATCGAGCGGACCATCTTAGGCTGTATTTATCCGCATGGGCGCATCAAATCGGATTTTTTGAAGGGTTCTGTCTCATTCTCCTGATCTGTGTCGGAGCAGCTGTGATTGGCAGGGCTCTGGTACGATTTGCCCCGACCGCAGGCGGCAGCGGTATTCAATATGTTGAAGCGGCATGGCGTCAGGAAGTGGAGCCGGCAAGACTTCGTGTCGTGTTTGTGAAGTTTATCGGCGGCCTGCTGACACTTGGCAGCGGTATGGCTCTCGGACGTGAAGGTCCGACCGTTCAGATGGGAGCTGCTCTTGGAGCGACCCTTGGCCGATGGCTGAAATTTACGCCTGAAGAGCTGCGTTTTCTCACGATCGCTTCGGCCGGCACCGGCCTGGGTGTGGCGTTTTCTTCTCCGCTTGGCGGATCTATGTTTACCTTTGAGGAAGTGACCAAGGACATTCGTATGAATTTGGTTATTCCAACGCTGATCTGTGCGTTTGCGGGTTGTACGGTTTCCATGACCATTCTCGGCATGCAGCCGGATTATCATGTGATCTCTCGAGCATTCGCGCTTCCTAATTTTAAGGAGGCTGCCGCCTATATCTGCTTTGGTGTATTTATGGGCGCGATGGGCCCGCTCTATAACAAGCTGGTTCTTTGGCTTCTGGACGCCAATAAGTATTTTTCTTCGCTTCTTCCGGAGGTTAAAGCGGCTTTAGTCGGAGTAGTGGTTGCGGCTTTGGTTTATTTTGCTCCGGGTCTTTCCGGCGGCGGAGACCTGCTTGCTCAGCAGATGCTCAATTACTCTTTCCCGATCATGACCATCCTCGCCATTGGCCTGATTCGTTGGTTCTTCGCTCCGCTTTGTTATTCAACCGGAGTACCGGGCGGACTTTTCTCGCCCTTGCTCCTGATGGGCGGCATACTAGGTCAGTTCTTCATCTGGATACTTAATCTGTTCGGCCTCAATCTGAATCCGATGGTTTTCTGCGCCGTAGGAATGAGCGCGTTCTTCGCCTCGACAATTTGTGCGCCGATTACCGGGGTGCTTCTGATTCTGGAAATGACGGCCTGCTGGGATCTGACGCTTCCCATGATGATTGCTTCAGCGCTTGCGTTCTTTACCTCTCAGGCGCTGAAGAGCATGCCGGTATATACCGCTCTGAGGCTTCGTATTCCCGAGGTCAAAGCCCTGGAGGAAAAAGGTGTTAAGGTCCTTGGTCCGGCACCGATTCCAAAAGATCTTTCATAAAGAAAAAAGGCCTCTTTCAATGTGCTGAAAGAGGCCTTTAAGTTTACAAGGAGAACTTAGACTTTAAAGCGGGTTAGAACGCATGGCTCAGACCCACAAAAACCGTCCAGGGGCTCTTGCCGATCTTGGTGTCGGGAGCAGAAGAAGAACCGCCGCCGCCATTGATAGTGTAGTTGACGTTGTCGTCGTTATGCATGTACGCTGCGCCGCCGTAAATGGTGGAGCGTTTGCTGAGCGGGTAGTCGTAGCGAGCAGAGATGTTCCACGCATTGGAGTCGTCTGTCGTATTGTTCTTGAGGAAGGCAAAGCCGTTCAAGAGGTAGCCGCCCATCAAAGGAGTCTTTGCGGAAACGCTGTATACCATCAGATTCGGGTTGGCGTTGCGATCAACCGCTTTGGAGCCCTGACGGTAAATAAGATTGCCGTACAGCTTTGTGACGCCGAAATCGTAGCTGGCGCCAAGGTTGTAAAGGGACTCATGCGCATTGATTGTGCGGAAGTTGTTAGGCGCGAAGCCGGCAAGGTTCTGATAGGTGTAAGTCAGTCCGACGCCAAGTGCGCCGCTGCGGTAAACCGCCTGCACTGCATAGGTGTTGCCCAGTTTGTTGGACTGTTCATCGCTCAGTTCCTGAGTCACACGATTCAGCTTCTTCTGTTCACCGAGAGAAACCATCGCAGACATCACCAGACCGCCGAATTTCGGGGACTCATAAATAATTGAGTTGTCGCGGCGAGTCATGTTGTCAATACCGGACAGACCGTTAATGCCTGAGATATGATTGCTCGGGATATAAGGCGCCGGGGCCATAAAGTTGTTGATCGTGCTGCCGAGGCTGCATCCGAAAGCGTCAAACTGAGCGATACCGCCGAAGTTGAGTGTGTACTGACGACCGAAGGAAAGGGCACCCCAGCCGCCTTTTACGCCGAGAACGGTTTCACGCTGGAAGGCGTATCCGTCGCCGCCAGTCGCAGGACTGTTGGTACCGTTATCAAGCATAAAGCCGTTTTCTAAGCGGAAGAATACGGAGTTGCCGCCGCCGAGATCTTCGGTTCCTTTAATACCCCATCTGGAGCCGGCTTTACCGCCGCTGCCGAGATCGACAACGGCTCCGTTGCCGCCGTTATAGACCTGTACATAAGCGTCAACAATACCGTACAGTTCAACATTTGCTGCGAAGGCAGTAGTAGAGAATGCAGCCAAGACTGCAGGCATAAGAGTTCTAAGTTTCATAGAGATATCTCTTTGGAATTTGATAAACACTCAAAGCTATTTGACGTTAAAGTCAAATTTATGGCACTGAGCGCAGTAATTTTCAGGAGGCTCATGCTGGAGATGGCAGTTGATGCATTCTCCGTTATGAGGCGCTTTGTGAGGATTGGCACCCGGAAGTTCCTTTGTCTTTTCCGCTAATGCGTCCTTGTTGTGGCATTGAGTGCAGGTTGCGTCATCCGGGAATTTCGGGTTCTTGAGGTCTTCGCCGTGACAGCTGTTGCAGGTAACTCCTTTTGCAACATGACGATCGGCGCCCATCGGAGGATTGGCAGCTAAAGCAAATGAGGCGAAGAACATTAACCCGGCGCTAAGGACAGCCGCCGCAGCGTAGCCCAAATTTATTTTTGTTCTCAAGATGTGTCTCCGAACCGGAGACTCCGTGAAAGGACGTCTCCGGAAAGGTTAGATCAGATTAGCAGCCGGCCCACTTGTTCGCTGTGCGAGCAGCGATGCGGCCGAAGATAATGCAGTCTGCAACAGCAACGGTACCGAGACGGACCATGCCGTGGACACCTCCGGTTGCTTCACCGGCAGCGTACAGACCGGAGATCGGCTCGCCTTTGACGTTCAGAACCTGGGCCTGTTCATTGATTTCAATGCCGCCCATTGTGTGGTGGACACGCGGCCAGAGACGGATTGCATAGAAGGGGCCCTTTTCATTGGGCACGCCGTCATCGAAGAACATGCAGTCGAATTCCGGATCCTTCTTAGCCTTCATGTAACCGTTGAATTTTTCAGTTTCTTTTTCGAGAACTGCATAATCAAGCTTATAGAACTCAGCAAGGCTCTTGAGGTCGTCAAACTTGCGGATAACGCCGTTCTTGAGGGCCTGCTCAAACTGTTCCTGCTTCATGTTCTTGCCGACAACCTTGTTCATGAAGTTCTGTTCATTCGTGAAGATGACGGCCGGGGCACCGATGGCGACGATAGCGTCAGCGCGAACTTTGCGGTTGCCGGTTTCTTTGATGAAGCGCTTGCTGGTCTTCGGGTTGATCATCGGGCCGTAGCCAACCATGGATTCAACTGCGAGCGGAGCCAGACCAAAGCCGTTTTCGTCCGGAGAGGTCCACGGGCCGAGCTGGATCCAGTCCATATGAATGGTATTTGCGCCGACCTGCTGAGCTTCCTGAATCATTTCACCGGTTGCGCCGGGATGATTGGTCGAAGTGAATTCCTTGGTGAGGCGAGGATCGTGGCTTGTGCGCATGCGAACGTTCTGGCTGAAGCCGCCGGATGCGATCAGAACACCCTTAGTGGCGCGGATGTAAACAACTTTGCCGCTGTCAGGACGATTGAAGCGATGGTTGATGCGGGCTTTAACGCCGACAACGCAGCCTTTATCGTTAACGATCAGATCATCAACAATAGTGCGAAGCTGGATCTTGATGCCGAATTCCTTGCACTTGGCAAGCATCGGGTTGATGAATCCGGCGCCGGTGTTTTCCTGGACTGCATGACTGCGGGGTACAGAGTGACCGCCATGGTAAGTAACGGCTTTGAAGTTTACGCCAACTTCATCGCGGAGCCATTCATAGTTGGAAACGGATTCGTCAGCGATTCTGCGTGCAAGGTTTGCATGAGCGATACCGCCGCCCGCTTTCAGAATATCTGAATAGAGAAGGTCGGCGTTGTCTTTGATACCGGCTTTAGCTTGCATGTCGGTACCGGCAGCAGCGATGGCACCGCCGTTAATGATGGAGTTGCCGCCTGCAGAAGGCATTTTGTCAACGACAAGAATATCCTTCATGCCGAGATAATGGCTTTCAAGGGCAGCGCCAAGACCGGCAAACCCGGTTCCGATGACTAAAAGTGAACAAGTTTCATTCCATTCGGCTCCTTTCGGAAGTTCTGCTGCATGAGAAGCACCGACGCCGGCAATCGCGGCAGCAGAAACGGCAGAGGAGCGAAGGAAATTGCGTCTTGTTAGGGTCATGTTTATGTTCTCCGTAGTTTGAAGGGAATGAAGCAATTACAGGAACCATTCTAAAAATCATCCGAAATCATGACCACTAAACTGTTTTAGTTCCCCTCCTAATGATTAACCCTTAGCGCATGTTATTAAATAGTTAGGTAGTTTTATCAAATATTGTCTGAATGTCGCTTCAATGATGTGAATTTCAACAAAGAATATAAATGGGTGAAATGATGATCCTTCCACCTGATTTATTGCGCGGCAATGACGAAAAAGCCCTGAATGGAATCAGGGCTTTTAGATTAAAAATTACTGTTTAAATCAAAGAGATGTTAGCGGATTTATTGTTTGAGGTATACGAGGCATTAACTCAAAAAGTTCTTTAAGGCTGCTTGCGTAAGTGTAAGAGCTCTGTTCTTCAGAATGCCTCATCCATTTATACGCATCTTCAAAAAAATCGACGGGGAAGGTGATGTAGTCTCCCTCTCTAATCCAAACGCCTTCGTCCTTCCATTTTTTTAGATAATTATCTGTTGATACAGAAGATGCGTTCGCGACAAGACAGCGGTTGCTGCGCGTCAGGGGGACAGGCATTCTGAGCCACATCTTCCCATCCTTATAGAAAGAGTCTGCAAAATGGATAGCCCAGCTTATCGCAAAAGCCTTTAAACGCTGCTCAACCGGGGAGAATGCCATTAGGGCAAGACCGATTCGATCAGAGAGCGCACAGCTTTCGAAATGCCGAATCAGAGATGCCAGCAGAGTCGGTTCAGTCTTGAGTATCGGCATGATCAGTTCACGATCGCAGATGTAGATTTCTGCATTGGTCAGAGCGAAATAGTGGCCGAAAGCAGGTCTGCCGGTAAAGAAATTGAGGTTGCCTAAGGCCAGATGGCCCACCGGAGAAATAGCCGCTGCTTTTTCTGTGGCAACTGTCGGATTGCCGAAGTTTCTGGCCGTGACACCGTTGGTCACAACTGCGAGGTGATGAATGCTTTGGCCGAGAGAGATAAGCTTTTCCTGACGCTTTAGAGAGACTTTTTTGCCGACTTTAATAAGCAGTCTGACGATGTCCTGATTGAGCGGGGGATGGATCCAGGGGACAATGGGCACAGAATTCTCTTTGTCTTTGATATCAATGTCATAAAATCTTTTTCTGTGCAAAGCTGAAAGCCACTCAGCAGAAATGTTCCCCATTGATTCCCTCGTCAGTGTGAGAAAGATAATTTTTCTTAGTTTGAGTCGGATTAATCCGTTTGGATATAGTCTACTTAATGAGTTAAAGCTTGGCTACTAATACACTTTGGTCTATGCATTAGGTATTAATGCCTAATGAAAATTCTGTCGACAAGACCTAAAAAAGGCTCAGAGCAACTCTGAGCCTTAGTACCTCAACAGTCGGTGTCAGCGTTCGATAATCGGTATCTCATTCGAGTCGGCTGCGGGCGTTTTCTTGTTATGAATCACATCGCAGGCAGTCCGTATGGCAGAGTCCATATCCGGGCACAGGAATTTGCCGAGTTTCTGAGCCAGCCCCAGACGCTGCATCTGCCGCAGCGGGTGGTCACTTGCGCCGGCGATGATGAGTACCTTTTCATGCTTAACCAGATTGCGCTGGAAATTCTCTATGATATCGAGCGCGCTGTTATCGATTGACAGCAGTTCGGAGAAATCGAAGATAACTACATCGGGAGCGTCCGGCGCATTGATATGCTTCGGGTCCGTGACAATTTCAAGCTTTGATACAGAGCCGAAGAAAAGCGCGCCTTCCATAACCCAAGCCTCAATCTCCTTCGGAGCGTCAAAGGGCAGTGTCTTCGGAAGCACTCGGGTAAGCGTGTTCATGCGGTAAAGGAAGAAGAGCGCGGCCGAGAGCAGACCGATTTCCACCGCGACTGTCAGATCGAAAATAACGGTCAGGAAGAAGGTCAGCAGCAGAGTGGCTTTATAGGAAAGCGTAAATTGTCTGAGTCGAACAAACTCGTGCCAGTTGCCCATATTAAAAGCCATGAAGAGCAGAATCGCGGACAGTGAGCACAGCGGGACGTTCATCGCCAGAGGAGCTGCAACCAGAATAATGATCAGCAGCGTTAGGCTATGAACCATGCCTGCGACCGGAGAGACGGCGCCGCTCTTAATATTGGTGACGGTTCTTGCGATAGTACCGGTTGAAGGAAGACCTCCAAAGAAAGGCACGATGCAGTTGGCGATTCCCTGTCCCATCAGTTCCTGATTGGGATCATGCCGGTCATCGATCATCGCGTCAGCGACACGAGCGCAGAGCAAAGACTCGATCGCGCCGAGCAGTGCGAGAGTGAGCGCAGGCGTAAAGAGCTGTTTTATATTACCCCAAGAGATTTCAGGAATTTTGAATTCAGGAAGGCCTTGGGGAATACCGCCGAATTTGGAGCCGATCGTTTCAACAGGAAGATTGAAGAAAGTTACGGCCGAAGTCATGATGATCAAAACGACGACAGTACTCGGAATACGCGCAAGCCATCTGCGCCAGGGCGCCCCGCCGATCGTCCAGGAACGCGGCCAGATAAAGACAATGAAAAGAGAAAGAAGTCCCATTGCAACCGCATAGGGATTGACCGTGTCAATGGCACCCCACAGAGTCCCGATCTGATGGAAAAAGTCAGCCGGCATCTTGGCGATGTTAAGACCGAGAAAATCCTTCACCTGCGAGAGCGCAATGAGTACAGCGATACCGTTTGTGAAGCCGATCACGATGGAGACCGGAATAAAGCGGATGAAGCTGCCTATCTTAAAGAGCCCCATCAGGAACAGGAATATTCCTGAAAAGAAGGTCGCAATGAGCAGATTGCCCACGCCGTACTGCGCGATGATGCCGTAAACAATAACAATAAAGGCACCGGCAGGGCCGCCGATCTGGACTCGGCAGCCGCCGAGCAGGGAAATAAAGAAGCTGGCAATAATGGCAGTATAAATACCGGATTCCGGTGTCATGCCCGAAGCAATGGCAAAAGCCATCGCAAGCGGGAGCGCAACAACGCCGACGGTAAGACCTGCGGATAAATCATTCGTAAATTCGTTAAACGAATAGTGACGCAGCAGCGATAAAGAAGCCGGGTGGAACTTCGCAATTGGAAAACTATGAAGCGCTTCCACGATATGGGATCTGACACTCATGCTTAGATAGGTAAAGAAAGTTGTTTTTATTAATAAATAGAAATCGGGAATGTCTTTCGACCTCGTCATTATGCGCCTTAGAACGGTACGATGAGCGTTTTTAGGCTGAAATAAACAAAAAAGACCGCAGATCTGTGAGAACCCGCGGTCTTTTTCAGCAGAAGGCTTTAATGGATTTTCATGCCGGGTTTTGCGCCGGGGAAAGGTTCGAGAAGATACAGGCCGTTCGGCTTGTCAGAGCCGTCGGAAGCGGAAAGCAGCATGCCCTCAGATACTGAACCCATCATCTTGCGCGGCGCTAAATTCGCAACTACAAGTGTGAGTTTTCCAATCAAATCCTCGGGGTTGTAATAAGCCGCGATACCCGAGAAGATATTTCTCGGTTTTTCCTCGCCGACGTCAATCGTAAGCTGGAGCAGTTTCTTGCTCTTTGGCACTGCGGTGCAGTTGAGAATCTTGCCGATACGCAGGTCAACTTTTGCAAAATCATCAAAAGTAATTGTCGGGGCAAGTTCCTCGTAAACCATGTCTTCAGAGGATGCAGCTTCGCTCTTTACCTCTTCCGCTTTTTGTTCCGTGTTTGCCGGAGCGTTCTTGTTGCTGAGCTCAAAGAGTTTATCAACGACTTTCTCATCGGCTCTCTGCATCAGATGTTTGAACGGAGAGATTGCTGCGGCGCTGTTCAGCGGAGCAGAGATGGAATTCCAGCTCAGCTCTCCGCAATTGAGGAAGTTCTCAACGTTTTCAGCGGTTCTCGGAAGAATCGGTTTGAGATAGATGGTGAGCAGTCTGAACGCTTCGAGTGTGACAGAAGCAACCTCATGGAGCTTTTCGGATGCTTCCGGATTCTTAGCAAGTTCCCAAGGTTTCTCGGCGTCGACATATTCATTTGTCTTATCGGCAAGCGCAAAAACAGTATTGAGAACACGGCTGTATTCGCGATCTTCATAAAGTTTGCTGATGGCGCCGGCCTGCTCTCTAAGTTCGCGAAGCAACGGGCTCTCCGCAATCGCTTTATCGCTGACTTTGCCTTCAAAGCGCTTAACAAGGAATCCGCTTGAGCGGCTTGCGATATTGACGTATTTGCCGACCAGATTGGAATTCACCATGGTGACAAATGCGTGCGTTGTGAAGTCGATGTCCTCGACCCTCGAATTGATCTTGGCGGCAAAGTAATAGCGCAGCCATTCAGGATCCATACCCAGATCCAGATAAACCAGGGGGTTGAGGCCGGTACCGCGGCTCTTGCTCATCTTCATACCGTTGACCGTGACAAAGCCGTGCGCCCAGACATGATCCGGAACTTTAAAAGGTTTGCCTGCAAAGTGTAGCATGGAGGGCCAGAAGAGCGTATGGAAATAGGCAATATCCTTACCGATAATGTGAATTTGTTCGGTTGTGGACGATTCCAGCAGTCCGTCAAAATTAATGCCCTTTAATTCGCAGTAGGACTTCAGGCTGGCGAGATATCCGATCGGAGCGTCCAGCCAGACATAGAAATATTTGCCGGGTTCATCCGGAATTTCAATGCCGAAATAAGGTGCGTCACGGGAAATATCCCAGTCATTCAAGTCTCCGTCTTTGCCGAGCCATTCTTCGGTCTTGGCAACGATCTGAGGCTGCAGGCGGGAAGTTCCGTCTGTGGCGGTTCCCTTGGTCCAGCTTCTCAGGAATTCGACACAGCTCGGGTCGGAAAGCTTGAAGAAGAAGTGCTTGGATTTTCTGAGTTCAGGCTTGCAGCCGGAAAGAGAAGAATACGGATTGACCAGTTCTGTCGGCTGATATACAGCGCCGCAGACTTCACAGGAGTCGCCGTACTGATCGGGCGCGCCGCACTTCGGACAGGTTCCTTTAATGTAGCGGTCGGCAAGGAACATTCCTCTGACCGGATCGTAGAACTGCTCGATGTCTCTGCTGTAGATGAGCCCGCAGCCTTTCAAACGGCGGTAGATTTCCTGAGAAAGTTCCGTGTTTTCTTTGCTGTCGGTGCTGTGCCAGTGGTCAAATTTAATATAGAAGCCGTTCAGGTACTGGGGTCTTCCGGCCGCGATTTTCGCGACGTACTCCTGCGGCGTGACGCCCTGCTTCTGAGCGGAAATCATGATTGGCGCGCCATGGGCGTCGTCAGCCCCCACAAAATGAACCGTATTGCCGAGCATTCGCTGATGGCGAACCCAAATATCGGCCATGATGTATTCCATGATGTGACCGATGTGAAAATTTCCGTTTGCGTAAGGAAGCGCGGTCGTCAGGAAAATGGTGCGTTTACTCATGAATATTTTTTCCATATGTTGAAAAAGACCAAACGTCAATTTTAACAGACCGAATTAAGGAGAAAGCGTCTATAAGTCAATGCGCGGAGGATTTCTTACTTTGTTTTCGTGGTTCCGAACTTCCTGGTAAGTATTTATCTGAGAACGGTATGCAAGTCAGTTCCGATGTGATAGTTTAGACGGCGTAAAAATACAACGGAGTTGTTTTAATGCAGGAAAAGATTACAGAACTTCTCAAAGAAGTTGTGGACCCGAATACAGGCAAGAATCTGGTCGCGTCCAAGTCTTTGAAAAAAGTGACGACGGAAAACGGGAAAACAACGGTTCAGATTGAGCTGGACTATCCGGCCAAAACACAGGGTCCCGTCATTGCGTCGATGGTTAGAGCAAAACTGACGGAAGCCGGCATCGATGCTGATGTCAATGTCGGTCAGAATATTATCGCGCACTCGGTGCAGCCCGGCGTCAAGGTTTTTGACAACGTCAGAAATATCATTGCGGTATCGAGCGGAAAAGGCGGCGTAGGCAAGAGTACAGTTTCCGCTAACCTTGCGCTTGCCCTGCAGCAGGAAGGTGCCAAAGTCGGTCTTCTGGACGCGGATGTATACGGACCGAGCCAGCCGACGATGCTCAGTATCACCGATAAACCGTATTCGGTTGACGGAAAGAGTCTGGAGCCGATGATCGGACACGGTCTTCAGGTTGCCTCTGTCGGCGTGCTGATCGATCCGGATCAGCCGATGATTTGGAGAGGTCCGCTCGCCGTATCCGCCCTGCAGCAGCTTCTGAAGCAGACGAATTGGAAAGATCTGGATTATCTGATTGTCGATATGCCTCCGGGAACAGGAGATATCCAGCTTTCTCTTTCTCAGGAAGTTCCGCTGACCGGTGCGGTGGTTGTGACAACTCCTCAGGACATCGCTCTGATGGATGCTCGTAAGGGTCTCGTGATGTTCGAAAAGGTCAACGTGCCGATTCTTGGCATTATTGAAAATATGGCTACGCATATTTGTTCTAACTGCGGCCACGAAGAACACATCTTCGGTGAGGGCGGTGCGGAAAAAATGGCCAAGCAGTATGGCGTCGATCTGCTCGGAGAACTGCCGCTCGACATCAATATTCGCCTGAGCATGGATAAGGGAGAGCCGATTGTGATTTCCGAACCGGAAGGCAAGATCGCTCAGATCTATCGTGAAATCGCCCGTAAACTGGCAATTGCGGTAGCGAAGAAGAATAAGGACTACAGCCGAAAGATGCCGTCGATCAAGATTTCTGATACCTAACGCATCAGTAAAGCAACAAAAAAATAACGGAGCCCGAGGGCTCCGTTGCTGCATTCAGCACCGATTAATCAAAGTGCGGTGTTTCAACGCCGAGAACTTTGTGAAGTTTCGGACTGGTGGTTGTGTACTGCAGAAGGACACGCTTTTCCGGGAATACATAGTCGGCTGCGGCAAAAGCGGCAAGCGCGCATTCATGGAAGCCCGACAGGATGAGCTTTTTCTTGCCGGGATAGATGTTGATGTCGCCAACAGCAAAAACACCCGGGATATTCGTTTCAAAGCGAGCGGTATCGACCACAATCTGCTTTCTTTCAAGTTGTAGACCCCAGTCTGCGATCGGTCCGAGCTTAGGCTGCAGACCAAAGAAGACCAGCAGGTGTTCCATCGGAACTCGACGTGTCACACCATCAGCGCCGGTAACTTTAACCTCGATCATCTTACCGTTTTCTTCCGTAAAGCCGGTGACCTGTCCGACTTCAAACTGCATTTCCCACTGATCGCACAGCTCTTTCATCTTTGTGACGGAAGCAGGCGCGGCTCTGAATCCGTCCCGACGGTGTACCAGAACGACGCTCTCGGCTTTGCCGACAAGATTCAGACACCAGTCAAGGGCAGAGTCTCCGCCGCCGCAGATGACAATGTTCTTTCCTTCAAAAACGGAGGGATCTTTGACGCGGTAATGAAGCTGTGATCCTTCAAATTTTTCAATGTGCGGAACTTTCAGTGTTCTTGACTGGAAGCTTCCGACGCCGGCAGCAATAAACACCGCTTTAGCAAGGAACTCGGTACCTTTGGAAGTCTTTACGTAGAGACGGCCGTCTTCAAGTTTCTTCAGAACCTGCGCCTCTTCACCGTAATGGAAAACCGGCTTGAACGGTTCAATCTGCTTGAGCAGATTTTCTGTTAACTCGGTAGCAGAACAGACCGGAACCGCGGGAATATCGTAAATCGGTTTGTCCGGGTACAGCTCAACGCACTGTCCGCCCGGATGGTTTAAAGAATCAAGCACGTGGGCTTTCATTTCCAGCAGCCCTAATTCAAACACCTGGAAAAGACCGACCGGACCTGCACCGATGATCACGGCATCTGTTTCGATCGGATTTGTGATTTGCTGTGTTTCAGTCAATTTCAACCTTTTTTTCTTTTTAATGAGAATCGTTAAATTTTCTCACTAAATGATGTTAAAAATCAGCTCTAAAATCGTGAATTGGTTTACTGATGTTTCTTATCAAACTCAACATCAGCTCTGAGTTCTCTGAGACGCGCGTCAATTTCACTCATGGTATAGAAGTCCGCATCATTGGCTTTCTGCGCGAGCGTAAGCTGCTGAATGGCAGCAACTTTCTGCCCCTGAAGCGCATACATCTCGCCGATTGCCTGATGGCTTAGGCTTCGTTTGCCCATCGCTTCATAGGCGCGTCCGAGAATCGATTGATAGGTGACCGTTGATTTGGAAATCGCGTGCTGCTTTCGCATAAGCTCAACGGCCTGGCTGTATTTCTTATCTCGAAGCAGCAGACTTGCATAGTTTTCTAAGAGCATGGCTGAAAGCGGGCTTTTCTCATAAGCCTGTTTCGCCAGCTGCAGTCCACGGGCGCGCTGGTTCGGGGAAGACTCAAAAACAAGATCAGAGTACAGCTTATTGATGATCGCGGAATTTCCGCCCGTCATCTGGCGCGCTTTTTCGATTTCCTGAAGCGCAAGCGTCGGGTTCTTCATGCGCTGCGCGGCGACCGCCATGCCGTAATGGACGGCGGCCGCTTCATAGCCCTTTGCGGTCTTTGCTTCTTCTTTGAAGTAGTCCATCGCATCGGACCAGCCTTGATAACGGTTGGACTGTAGGACGCGAAGACGCGCGCGAATCAGATAAAAGTCCAGAGAATCTTTGTGCTTTTGCGCTCTAACGCTTCTTGAGCGCACCTGGGCTTCACTCATACGGTCCACGGTCATCGGGTGCGTTCTTAAATAAGCAGGGGCGGCTCTCGCGCCCTCATAAGCGCGGTTGTTGAAGTCAAGACGCTCGAAGAACTGCTCCATGCCTTTCGGATCAAAACCTGCGCGAACGAGCGAATTAAAACCCACACGGTCCGCTTCTCTTTCCGCGTCGCGGGAAAAAGAAAGATAGTTCTGCGCCATGGCGGCCTGCGCACCGATGACAGAAGCCGCTGCGCCGTCCCCGGAGCCCGCTCGAGCGGCAAGAATTGCGACCAAAATAGAACCGAGCGTCATGGCCCAGTTGCCTTTTTGATTTTCCAGCATGCGGGCAATATGACGCTGCTGAACGTGCCCGATTTCGTGCGCGAGTACGGAAGCAAGTTCGCTTTCGTTAGAAGCCGCGGTGACAAGCCCGGTGTGGACCGCAATAAAGCCGCCCGGGAGCGCGAAGGCGTTGATTGAGCTGTCGCGGATCGGGAAAAATTCAAAACTGTATGGGGAGCCGGGACCGGCTGAGACGAGTCGGTATCCGATCCGATTCAGATATTCCATGGTTTCAGGATCGGCAAGATAGGTCGGATCACTGCGAACCTCATTCATAATCTCCTCGCCAAGCTGACGCTCCTGCAGCTGAGAGAGCGTAGCGCCGCCGGCTGCGCCGAGATTAGGAAGGTTATAGTTTTGCGCATAGACATGAGCAGCCGGCTCAAGGGCCATCGAACATGCGAAAAGTAAGGAAATTATGCGCTTAGCGACCATGTCAGCTCCGAATTTTTGGCGACGTTATTATTTACATCTAAAAGAAAATATATCAGTTATTATTTTTTTTGCTGTAACGAATTCTTAATAGGAAAGAAACGAATGTCTGCTTTGACGCACTTTAATGAATCGGGCGACGCACACATGGTTGATGTGGGTGAAAAAAACGTAACCTGCCGAGTCGGCGTTGCCGAGGGATGGATCTCGATGAAGCCGGAAACCTTTGAACTGGTCGCTCAGGGAAAGGCTAAGAAAGGCGACGTGCTGGCGGTTGCCCGAATTGCGGCAATCATGGGTTCGAAAAAAACACCGGAATTGATTCCGCTGTGTCATCCGATTGCACTCACGCATGTCGAGGTCGAATTTGAGCTCTTTGAAAAGGAAAGTCGAATTCGCTGTGTTGCGACTTGCGAATGTAAAGGCCGTACCGGCGTGGAGATGGAAGCGCTGACTACGGTTCAGGTCGGGCTGCTGACGATTTACGACATGCTCAAGGCGGTGGACCGCGGAATGCAGATGGACGGGATTCGCCTCTTGAAGAAAAGCGGCGGCAAGAGCGGAGAATGGACCGCGGCTTCTTAGCTGAAAATACAAGCAAAAGGGACGGTTTGAACCGTCCCTTTTCGAATCACTTTAGCGATCCGAGAGAATGCCCATCTGAGAGGCGAGGTAAACCGCTTCGCCTCGCGAGTGGACTTTGAGCTTGCGGTAAATCTTCTTGATGTGGGCGGTGACAGTGTGCGTGGAGATGCCCAGCACTTTACTGATGTCAGCAAAGCTCATGCCTCGGCCAAGCAAATGGAGGACTTCTGTCTCTCTGGGCGATAGCGGATTCGGAACTGAACTGGAATGCATCCCCTGAATCTCAGAAACCTGCTCGTTTTCAATGCGGTTTTGAAGCGTCTTAACAATAACGCGCCCCGCGATAGGACTGATCGGACTTCCTCCGACAATGATGGAACGAACATAGTCAGCAATCGACTGAAGATTAGTCTCAGTCTTGACAATGTAGCCGATAGCGCCGTTTTCAATGGCGGCAAGAATATCTTTTGGACTGGAACGATTGGAAATAACAGCGATATTCGGAATGTGATACTCGGTATGAGCTTGGTGAATTAATTCCAAACCATCCCGCTGGCCCAGATTAAGCTCCGTTAAAAGGATGTCACAGCGAGTCTGAAGCAGTAAGGAAGTTGCGGATTCCATACTGGAGCAGATGCCAATCAAACGGATACCCGGATCATGGATCAGACGCTGGCGGTAAACACGCTGCGTATCAAGATCCGGTTCAACAATCAATACGGTTGTCTCCCTTGTGTTCAAGATAAAACCCTCCAAGCTCTTGTCTTTCAAACGAGAGCTTATTTATGAATAGTTGCTGCTGTAATTAAAGTTTTGCTCACAATCAATGTAGTCCCGCAGCTTTCATTACTGATTGTAACGAGATAAATGCAAAATGACCATAAGTGATTACTTTATGGCATGAAAAAATCACCTATTTATGGTGTATTTTTTGTTTTTTCGCATCAATTAGTGATCTTTCTATTGCTTTTTCCTCATCCGGCATCCCGCGATCCGAAGCAATATTTTTGTTGGACCTCTGAATTCTGAATGCACCGAGGATCATCGTTGCGCCGAGAGACCAAAAAGCGGCTGCGGCACCGATAACTGAGCCCCCAAAACCAAAAAGAAGCGGTAGAACGGTGTGACTTGAGTTCATCAGCATGGTTCGTATACCGATCGCCTCTCCGATTCTCTCCTCCGGTGTGACTTGGTGAAGCAGAGAGAGAACGTTGGGCTGAGACGCGCCCAAAGACGCGCCAAGCCATCCGCAGAGGACAAAGAGGACCGCCAAACTGGTTGTGAAGGGAAATATCAGGTAGGAGACGCCGGTAGAGACGAGCACGAAGATGATAATGGACCACTCTTTAAAGTGGTGCGAAAGAATCGGCATGAGGGCTCGAACCGCAAAAGAGCAGACGGAAAATACGCTCAGCAGCCATCCGATCGCTACCGCGTCAAGACCGATTTCCGTTCCGTAGACCGGGATCATGAAGGCCTGAAGATCCCATGCCATTGAGACTAGGGCGGAGGCGAGCAGTACGTTTCGAATCAGGGGATGCTTAAAGAGCTCAAATAAGCTGTGTTTTTCGACTTTTTTCTGCTTGTTCGCGTTCAGCGACGAAGGCAGTCCGCGTGAAATCAGAAGAAAGACTAAGGCAGCCGCAAGCGCAAAGCCGAGCGCTCCGCCGTAGGCCCAGTAGTAATTCTTCTCATCAATCAGGTAACCGGCAATGACCGGGCCGGCGGCGCCCGAGGCGGAAAAAGCCATGGACTGAAACGTGAATCCCGTGGCTCGGGTTTTATTTGTGGTCAGGTGCCCGATGAGTCCCTGACCGCTGATGAGCGCAAAGACAAAGCCGGTGCCTGCAAGCAGACAGGTGATATAGATCGGTTTGATGCCGAAAGTTTCGTAAGGAAAGAAAATTGGTACGGCGCAGGCAACGCATATGAGCAGACAGGCGATAATGATCGGAATTTTGACGCCGATGCGGTCGATCCATTTGCCGACATGAATCGAAATCAGCGCGGGGACCGCCGCATAAACCGAAAGAATCACGCCGACAATCCAGGCGGGCTGCCCGTTGTGAAGCGCGTAAAGGGTTGTAATCACGCGTGAGGAGATGAAACCGCAGTGCAGAAGGCCCATGAAAAGTATTATTTTTAGAATCTGCTGCATATCTCTCCTTCAAAAAAAGAAGCGTCTGCGGACGCTTCTTTTTTTACCGTAAGGGACGAACGTCCGAATGCTTTCTCTACGCCTGGATAACCAGAAGGGGCTTATCGCTGATGGCGGCGATGCGGGTTGCTGTTGAGCCTAAAACGGCAGCTTTGAATGCGCCGTATCCTCGGGTGCCCATAACAATCACGTCAAGCCCTTCCTTGTTTGCGAAGGCGGCGATCTCATCGCCCGGGTTGCCGACAAGGCAGATCTCTTCAACTTTAAAGCCGAGCTGAGTGAATTTGTCGCGAACCGGTCCGACCGCTTCATCGAACGCTTCGCGCTGCATTGCGCGAACCTCGGATTCATTCAGTGTCGGGAGCGCCATGCCTGCCATGTCGGGCATCACAACGCCGGCATAGTCGCTGACGACATTCATCAGATAAAAGACCGGGTCTTTACCGAAGAGGTCGTGATTCTTCAGGATGTACTCCACGGCCTTTTCGCCGTAGGAGGAGCCGTCAACCGCGACGCCGACTTTAAGAGAGTCCGTCTGAGGAGCGGTTTTGTTTCTCAGAATAAGCACCGGCTTCTTTGAAAGCGCAAGAACGGAATTTGTGACGGAACCGAGCAGCAGTCCTTTGAGCGCGGATCTGCCGTGCGAACCCATGATAATCAGGTCGGCGCCGGATTCTTCCGCGGTCTTCGCGATTGTGGGAGCGGCTTCACCGACCGCGAAACGTGTGGCGGCTTTAACACCGGCTTTTTCAAGCTCCTTGACGGCGGGTTCCAATACAGTGTTGGCTTCTTCGTCATAGTAGCCGCGGAGTGATCCGCTGCCGATCAGGCGGGAGGCGCGAGCCGGAACAGGCGCCTGAACACTCATCAGCTCAATTTCGGGATTGGAGCCGAGAAGTGTTGTTCGCGAGGCGACAAATTCAAGCGAGTGATTGCTGAATTCACTGCCGTCGATGGGTACTAAAATCTTCATAATTCCTCCGGGTCAGAATATTCTCGCAGCCTAAGAAACAATTGTTTGAAACTGCCTTTTTGATGATTAAATTATCAGATCGAAATCAGCCTTCGCAAGGTACGAATTAACAAATTTGTCCGCGGTTAGTAATATGGTTCTTTTCCGATCCATCCCCTGTCAAGTTTAACGGAGGACGAGGACGATGCAAACATTTTTTATCCTTATTGTGAGTGAGGTTTGGAGACGCTATGGGCGAGACGCTTAGTCAGACGGAACGGTACCCGCTGGATTATGAGAGAAGGTTTGGCGGGGTCGCGAGACTCTATACGAAGGAGGGCGCAGCACGTCTTGCTCAGGCCTCGGTCACGGTCGTCGGCTTAGGCGGCGTCGGCTCTTGGGCAGCGGAAGCGCTTGCGCGCACGGCTGTCGGCAAACTGACGCTGATAGATTTGGACAATATCGCCGAAAGCAATACCAACCGACAGCTTCAGGCTCTCACCGGCGCTTACGGAAAGCCGAAGGCGCAAGCCCTGAAGGAACGAATCGCCCTGATTAATCCTCTTTGCGAAGTGACGATGGTCGAGGATTTCGTTGATGAGGAGAATGTTTCGGAAATGCTGCACACGCCTGTCGTGCTGGACTGTACGGATCAGGTCAAGGCAAAGGCGGCAATGGCAGCTTTTGTGCAGAAAAGCGGCGGCTTATTTATCACATGCGGCGCTGCCGGAGGAAAAACCTCCGCGCTTAATATCCTCGTCGATGATCTTGCAAAGGCCAAGGGAGACCCGCTGCTCTCCAACCTAAGGTATCGTCTTCGGAAGCAGTACGGGTATCCGCGGCCAAAGGAAGAAAAGCGGATTGAGAAGTTCGGCATAACCGCTGTATACACCGCCGATCCGGTCGTTCGTCCGGAAGGCAGCTGCGACATTACCGGAGGCTTGGCCTGTTCCGGTTACGGTTCCGGCGTGGTTGTGACTGCCGCAATCGGGTTTGCGGCGGCTTCAGTCGCTATTAATCGGATCGCCGGCATACAAAAATGAAGAACCGTTTCTCAGAAGGAGCGTAGAGGAGCGTAAAACAAGGAAAAATAGTAACCGTAAGCATACGAATCTATTAAACTAGATTAAATAACTTAAATAAAGGAAACGCCTAATGTACAGCCGTATTCTGGTACCGACCGACGGGTCGGAGCTTTCTGATAAAGCCCTGGAGGCAGCCGCTGATTTCGCAAAGGCAATGGACTCCTCAATTGTTGCCGTCACCGTGATTGAGCCTTACAGCTACACCAATCTGTCCGAATATCGTCCTGAGAGCATTGATCAATACGATTCTCGTGTGAAGGAAATGGCTCAGGAAAGATTGGAAATCGCGAGAGAAGCGGTTGAGCGAAAGGGCGTGAAATGCGAAGTTGTCGCATTTAAGTCTTTTTCTCCCGCCGAAGCGATCATTGACGCAGCCACGGAGTACAACTGCGACCTGATTTTTATGGCTTCTCACGGCAGACAAGGTCTTGCGGCCGTTCTGCTTGGAAGTGAAACACAGAAAGTACTGACGCATTCGAAGATTCCTGTCATGGTGTACCGCTAATCAGGGGCCCTGATTGGGGGCAGACCTCGCTTCATCTGAGGCGCACGAGCGGATAATGACTGAATTCAATAAAAGAAGGAGTATGTAATGTCAGAACAAACAGAACCGGTTAAGGAAGAGGCTGATGCTCAGATGGAGCTCACCAACCTGTACCGTGAAGAAATCTATACCGATAGAAAGATTGGCGTGATTCGCTGTCTGGTTCCCGTTCTTGCCGACGGCAATAAAGATGAGTCGCGTCCGGTGATTTATACCGGTGAAGCTCAGATTATGACCCAGATGGGCGCGCTTCCGATTTCCTTTGATATCGAAGCCGACAGTCTGGAAGCCGCAGTCAAGGGCTATCGTGAAGCGGCGAAGGCCGGTGTGGAACGCACGATGAAAGAGCTTCAGGAGCTTCGTCGTCAGGCCGCAAGCAAGCTGGTTGTCCCAGGTCAGCCCGGCTTCAGCAGCCCGGATGCTTCGGGAAGCGGACTGGTCATGCCTTAATCCGCACAAAGATTTAATTGAACTGAACTGCCGGCTTGCCGGCAGTTTCTATATGGACTGACTATGAAAAGAGCAGAGCTTCTGAACACACTCGATGAATTACTGAAACCTGAGACTTTCAAAGACTACTGCCCGAACGGGCTGCAGATAGAAGGTGCGGATAATGTTCAGCGGATTGTCTGCGGTGTCAGCGCCTCTGAGGCGCTAATTGATGAAGCGATCAGGCGCGGTGCGGACACCATTATTGTTCACCACGGTTATTTCTGGAAAAACGAGAACTCACGGATTATCGGTATCAAACGGAATCGAATCGCGAAGATTCTCGCCAACAATATCAATCTGATTGCCTACCATCTACCTCTGGATGCCAATGAGACTGTCGGCAACAACTATGAAATGGCGCGTGCGCTGAAGTTGCAGAACGTCCGAGCGACAAAGTCTAATCCTCTGGTGCTTATGGGGGAATTCCATGACTTTGTAACTACGGAAGAACTTGCTAACAAAATAGAGGGGGTTGTCCATAGACCTCCTTTTGTGGTGCCTGTAGACTCCGTCGCTTTAATTAAGACGGTCGCCTTCTGCAGCGGCGCGGCTCAGGATTTTTTAGAAGACGCGGCAGCCGAAGGCTCGGACGCTTACCTTAGCGGGGAAATTAGCGAAAGAACAGTTCTGGAAGCTCGTGAATTAGGAATTCCTTATTTCTCAGTCGGCCACCATGCCGGAGAAACGTTAGGAATACGGGCCATGGCCGTTTGGATTGGAAACCATTTCCCAGAAATAAACGTCAGCTTCGTCGGAATTGACAACCCGGTGTAACCGGATCTTTTCATCGGCAGCTGCGCACCCGGAGTTGCCGATGGCAAACAAGACATATCGACACAGACGCCCACTGTCTCTCAAAAGGGCAGCACTCGCCTTGGTTATCGCCTTGCATGCGGTACCTTCTTTCTCGCAGGAGGATCCTTTCTTCGGGGAGACCAAAACCAATTACCTTGAAACGGATGAAGAGATTAACCAATATATTGAAGATCTCGCTAAAGAAAATCTGATTCTTGTCCACATCTCAGAAAATTCACCGTTTGTCGGCAGCTCTCCTCTGACGATGGAAGGCGCCGAAGAAATATGGAACGCACCGGAGCTGTCTGAAACCGCGCTGAATTTCGGCATGGTTCAGAGCTCGAATGATCCGGCGGCGCGCTTTAGCAAACAGGCGGATATTTTGCGAGCTGTTGATATCAAAGTTAAGAGTTCGATTAACGATGCTCAGGGCGGATCCGCTGCCGTCCTGGTCGCAGAAGAGGGCGCTGATGTCACATTCAGGCATCACGCCGCTCTGAGCGCCGCTATTGAGGACGGCTCAGAGAACACAGCGATACGAATCAAAGGTTTTGCTTCGGCATCTCAGGTGTTTTTTTCCGAAGGCCTCACAGGGGCGGTCACAGGAAGTTCTGCCTCTTTTGCCGTACTGCAGGATAAAGCTTCGCTGCTGATCGGCGGAGACTCTTTGATCAGCGCCTCAGCGGACGCATTTGTTCTCGGTTCCGTGAACTCCAAAATCACCGTCTCAGAAGGAAAGCAGCTGACGGTAAATGCCGGCGGGAGTGCTTTCTCCGCAGCAAAGGGCGGCTCTCTGATTCTGGAAAACGGCGCATCATTAACCGTGAATGCCGATCAGGTCTTTAGCGGAGCGCTTAATGTCAAGGTGCAGGATTCATCGGTTGTCCTGAACGGCAGCACGCTTTCCTTTACCGGTCAGTACAGTCAAAACGGCGGCTCGCTAACTTTGTCGGGCGACACCAATCTCAACGACGGCAACTGGCACTTTAAAGAGGTCAGCATTACAGCGGCCTCCAAGGATCTGTTTGAAATATCAGCCCAGGACTTCAATCGTGAGAGTCAGCTTCAGGGCAAAATCACCGATTTCACTAAGACCTCATTTTCGGAAATTATCCTCACCGATGAAGCGGTCGATCTGAAATATCTCAGCCTCGCTTCCGAATACTACGGTATCGGCGTTACGTACACCGGTGAGCTGCTGATTGATAATTCTGTTGTGACAGGGATCAACTACAGCGACTATAAGAATTATCTCGAAGGAAAGAACATCGGTTTGGCATCCGTCAATCTCAACTTAGGAGAGATGTCCGAGTTAAATTCGGAGCGCCTTTGCATCGGGTCGATCTACACAAAGAGCGAAGTGCTGACTCTGAACAATTCCACGCTTGTTCTTTATGGTACAGGCAGAGGACCGATGTCGGGGACAGATAATTGGCTGTCCGTCGGAGAATTCAGTACGCTGGAGCTGCACGGATTAAGTTACGAGGGAACGCGAGAAGTCCAGAAGCGGGCAGAAATCGATTCGAAGGTTTTTGTGTCCGACACGGGACGTCTTTTATTTACCGGCAAAGTAACGGTCGGTCCGAATTCCGCGATCGTCAATACCGGTGAGTTTCTCATTAAAAACGGCGCCCAGACACACGTTTACGCGGATATCTTCCAGCTGGACGGCTCGGCGCGCTTTGACAAAAATACATCTTTTGACTCGACGCAGGGCGTGATCGTCCGCGGAGGGACTTTGGACATTGAAGGGCTTTTTACCGTTCAGTCTCTGCAGCTTGAAGGCGGCAGAACCTCAATCAGCAGTCAGGTGAGGGCGAAAGACTTTTCAATCGGAAGCAGCTCTCGAGACGTGATTCCGACACTGCGTCTCAGCTCAGACGCGGATGTTGTGTTTGAAAACGCGGAGAGCGCAAACGCCTCTATTCTGATCGAAGGCGACGAAAAGCAAGGTGAATACGCCTCTCTGGCGATCAAGAACTGGAGCGGAAGCGGCACCGAATTTCGAGTCGGAAGCAACGGAATTCTAATTTTGGGTGACGGCCGCAAGGACGACTCAATTGATTTAACGAGAGATGTGGTTTTCCAGATTTTCGATTTGGCTCAGGAGAAGTTCTCGAGCGTACTGGCTGTCAATGACACGTTCGTGCTTTCTAAAGAAAACTCCATTATCGTGGGCTTGTCCAATGAGAGAGAGGCTCACGCCGGATTAACGTTTGAGAGCGGTGCCGTATTTATTCTTAAACATCGTACGGGGCGTCCCGCGTTCAGTTCTGAGGATGGAACGGCCCCGGTGTTCAAAGAAGGGAGCGGTATTTTCGTGCTTGATCCCTTTGGAACCAATCAGCTGACCGATTCCACTATTCAGGAATTTGAAGGCTCGGATACGGTTCAGCTCATCTCCGCGAACAGAAATGTGTCACTGGTGCTGGAGAACCGCGAGGACGGCTGGTTTATCGATCGGGAGAAAGCGGTCGTTATCACAACGAACTTTGTCTATCCTCAGCTTCAGGGCTGGCTGTACAGCAATACGGAAGGCTTTACGATTGATTCCGACAATGCGGCGCAGAGATTCTTTGCGCGAGTGGACAACGAGACCTTTATGGCGCCCCATTATTCTGCTGCGCTTATCGGTCAGGCCACGCTGCTGCCGAGTCTTCTCGGGACACGTTTAAATATGTTCCGATCGGGAGAAGGTCTGCGCAGCGCGATTGGAACGGAAGCGATCCGACTCTATGACAAGCCCGAAGGTTCCACGCATATCTTCGGTGGAGCTGAAGGCGGTTTTTTCTCTTCCCGGAAGGCAGGCGGATATTTACTGGGCGGAGCGTATCGAGCGAATTCGGAAAATGTTCGTCTTGGCATGGCGCATAAAACCGAATCCGGTTACTCAGTTGTCGCAGCGGCCGAATATACCCATATTTCTTCGAAGAGCAGGCATGCTGTGCTTGAAGCGAGCGGCAAGCAAAATGTGACGGCGGTTAACGGCATGATCAGTAAAGACTTCGGCGATTTTATTGTCGGCGTGAATGCCGGCGCGGGCCTGTCGCGCGGCAATATCACCGCGGATCTGCCTGCCGCTATGCAGCTTGAGCGCATGAAGGCGAAGGTTGATGACTACTATCTGACCGGAGGCATTTCAGGGTCGTATCGAATCATTGACGGCCTCAGCATTGCAATTGAGCCGCAGATTTGGACTCTTCTAAAGACTACTGAGCACACGAAGATCGGTTCTCAGAAGGCGTTTGAATTTAAGAGCAGGGCGCAGGTTTTTGCCGAGATTCCGGCGGTAGTGCGAGGCAGTGTGGAGATCGGCTCTATTGGCGGATATCGGTTTAGCCTCAACGGAGAGGCAGGCGGCAGCATCCGAGTCGGGCAGCTCGATAAGAAAGGAGAGCTGCGGGCGGTTGGTACTCAGGCCAGAGAATCGATTTCTCAGAAAGAAATCAATCGCTGGAGCGGTTTTGCAGGCGCCGGCCTGAAGGTTAGGAGTGGCTCAGCGGAAGCGACGCTGGCTGCAAAAGCAGCTCTAGGTGACGGAAGAATCGACAGTCAGGTCATATTTAAAGCCGACTGGAAATTCTAAAAAGCAGAGCCCTCCATTGCGGAGGGCTCTGTCTTTGGAGATCAAATTAATTCTTTTTCTTAAGCTCATCAAGAATCTGTCTGAGCAGCAGAGTGTCTTCCGGTGTCGGGGCAGGAGCCGCAGCCTCGGCTTTAGCCTCAGCTTCAATGCGTTTTCTCAGAGAGGTCAGAGCCTTGAGCATACAGAAAATAACGAATGCCAGAAGAATGAAATTAATGACCGCTGTGAGGAAGGCGCCGTAGCCTAGGACAGAGGCCCCAGCTTTGGTGAGCGCATCATAAGTCATCGGCCCTGTATAGTCGGCGGGCATCTTCATGACATAGAAAAGGTTGGAAAAATCCGGTTTTCCGATGAGCGCGCCAAGAATCGGATTGATGACGTCTTTAACAAGGGAACCGATGATCGAGTTGAAAGCTCCGCCAACGATAACAGCGACCGCTAAATCGATGACGTTTCCTTTGGAAATAAAGGCCTGAAACTCTCTGAAGAATGTTGAAGCTTGTTGTTGGACATTAGCCATGATGACCGCCTTAAACGTTACTGAATAAGACGAATTATCACCGAAGTACGTTATCTTTGAAAGTGACAATGCCCTTTGCGGGTAAAAGAAAACGGCTCCTGAAAGGAGCCGTCGAAACTGGTGCCCACTGACTGACTTGAACAGACGACCTACCGCTTACAAGGCGGTTGCTCTACCACTGAGCTAAGCGGGCATCGGAAAAGCGAAGCTTTCCACATTAACTGTTTTCAACCATCAAAGCAGATGATCGAAGGAATTCTTTGGTGCCCGCTGACTGACTTGAACAGACGACCTACCGCTTACAAGGCGGTTGCTCTACCACTGAGCTAAGCGGGCTAACCGAGACGTGAATTTTACACAAATTTTTGAAGTTGTGTGCTGAAAAAAAGGAGAAGCGTAACAAAATGAAAGCTTCTCCTTTTTTAATCAGTCCACACGAGTGAAACCGCGGCGGGGCGCGGGTTCTTGGTCAGGTTTAAGTTTGACCTCGAACGGGATGCCAAAGCCGGTCTCTCTGACAAACACCGCCTCTATGTTGCTGACGGGAACCTGAATACTTTCAGCGACACCGTTAAACGTTGCGTCAAATTTAACGAAATCGTTGCCAAGCTCCAAATTCCGAGCGGCATACGGTCCGATATTGAACGTGATTTGCGAACCGTTTGCGTACGCTCTGGGCACGGAAAGCTGCGGATCGTTGTTGAGGATCACGTTGATCTGCGGAGTCAGACCGTTATCCATGCTCCAGTCGTAAAACGCGCGAAGAAAATATGGCGTTAAAGAGGTTGTTTCTTCCATTGATTACTTCCGCATGACCCGTTCAGAGGGAGTAAGCGCCTCAATGAATGCCGGGCGGGAGAAGACTCGTTCGGCGTATTTCTGGACAGGCATACCGGCTGCCGGAAGTTCAATGCCGTAGTAGTTCAGTCTCCACAGAAGGGGAGCCAAAGCGATATCAAGCATTGTGAAATCGTCGCCGTTCAAATATTTTTTCTTAGCTACGAGCGGGGCAAGAGAAGTCAGACGGTCACGAATGGTTTCTCTGGCGGCGATGCGCGCTTCATCAGGGCTGTTGCGATTTTCAAGGGTATGTACGTGCTTGAAAATTTCTCTCTCAAAATTGAAGAGAAGCAGTCTTGTTCTTGCTCTTTCAACCGGGTCAGGCGGCATCAGCTGAGGATGGGGAAAGCGCTCGTCGATATATTCGTTGATGATATTCGATTCATAAAGCACGAGATCGCGCTCGACGAGAATCGGCACTTCGCCGTACGGGTTCATGACATTGATGTCTTCAGGCTTATGGTATAAATCGATGTCACGAATTTCAAAGTCCATTCCTTTTTCGAAAAGGACAAAACGACAGCGCTGGGAAAAAGGATCAGTGCTGCCGGAGTAAAGAACCATCATATCTAGGGTCTCTCTGCAAAAAAATAAAAAAGCTTTTGAAATTTTAAACGATTCGTCTAAGAATCCAAAATAAAAATAAGATGTTAGGTACCTAAAAAGGTGCCTTTGTCGGCCGTTTAGGTCCTGCACCAGACGGTGAAACGGTCGTTCCCGCCGTAGTCCTTATGCGTTTTGCTGCCTTCCATGCCAAATTCAGAAAAGATACTGCGAACCGACTCGCCTTGGTCATATCCGTGCTCGAAGGCAATGATATGCGGATTGAATTTCAGCGACTTAGCTTCGGAAAGAATCTCTCTGTAGGCGGCAAGGCCGTTTTCTTGCGCAACCAACGCGTTCTGCGGCTCGAAAGTCAGCGCTTTTAAATGCGGATCCCGGCTGCGGATATAGGGCGGATTGGAGACGATTGCTTTCAGATCGAAATGACCGACGTAAGGCTTCAGCCAACTTCCTTCCAG
The DNA here is from genome assembly GCF_943193095.1 of Parasutterella muris. Taxonomy (NCBI): domain Bacteria; kingdom Pseudomonadati; phylum Pseudomonadota; class Betaproteobacteria; order Burkholderiales; family Sutterellaceae; genus Parasutterella; species Parasutterella muris. The sequence continues at coordinate 199,802 of NZ_CALPCV010000001.1, forward strand.
AAAACGCACGTCTGCTTTGAGGCTGACAGCGTTTCTGCGGGCCGTTTCAATGGCGCTTCTGCTGAGATCCGAGGCAAGGACATCCAAATCAGAGCGTTCCAATTTCAGTGTTTCGGCAATGCAGCCGCTTCCTGTGCCCAGATCGCACACCTGTATGCCGTGAGGGAGATTTTCAATGAGCCACTCAACCAAACACTCGGTGTCCGGGCGAGGAATGAGCACAGACGGACCGACTGAGAAGGTTCTGCCGTAAAACTCCTGCACACCGGTAATGTACGGGACCGGAATTCCCGCCAGCCTTTTCTGTTCGACTTCGCGCAGTTTCTCTAACGCCTGAGGCGATAGGACATTTTTGGAATGCGTCATTTGACGGATTCGATCCAGTCCTGTCACGAATTCAAAAAGAACACGCTTATCCGCAGCCTCAAGCGGACTTTGGACAAGCCATTGTTCTACTGTCGTCATGCCTGGTTAGACCGAGCCTTCGCTCAAGGCAGCCAACTGTTCGGCCTGGTGTTCTGAGGTCAGAGGCGTGATGATGCAGTCAAGATCGCCGTCCATGATCTGATCAAGCTTGTAAAGCGTGAGGTTGATGCGGTGATCGGTGACACGGCCCTGAGGATAATTATAGGTACGGATGCGTTCGCTTCGATCGCCGGAACCCACCAGAGATTTTCTCATGGAAGCTTCCTCAGCCTGCTGAGCGGCAACCTGTGCGGCATGGATACGTGCGACAAGAACACCCATCGCGCGTTCTTTGTTTTTGTGCTGGCTTCGTTCGTCCTGACATTCCACGACGATTCCGGTCGGGATGTGCGTAATTCGAACCGCGCTTTCTGTTTTCTGAATATGTTGACCGCCGGCGCCCGAAGCTCGATACACGTCAATTCTCAGATCCGAGGGATCGATCACAACGTCTCCTATCTCGTCGGCTTCAGGAAGAACCGCGACTGTACATGCGGACGTATGGACGCGTCCCTGAGACTCGGTTTCCGGAACACGCTGAACGCGATGTCCGCCGCTTTCGAATTTGAGCTTGGAATAGGCGCCAAGTCCGATGATTCTGACAACGACTTCTTTGTATCCGCCAAGATCGGACGGGCTGGCCGAGACAAATTCAACCTGCCAGCCCTGGCGTTCCGCATAGCGTGAATACATGCGGAAAAGGTCGCCTGCAAAAAGGGCGGATTCATCGCCGCCGGTGCCGGCACGGATTTCCAAGAAAATATTTTTATCGTCATTCGGGTCTTTAGGCAGAAGAAGAATTTCAAGTTCTGCGGAGACCTGTTCAATCACTTTTTTTGCATTGCCGATTTCTTCAGACGCGAATTCCTTCATCTCAGGGTCGCTTAGCATTTCGTTAGCAGCCTCAAGATCCGCCTCGGCTTTTTCAAATTCTTTGGTTTTCTGAACAATGGGTTCAATTTCCGCCCTTTCTTTGGAGAGTGCGCGGAATCGATCCATATTGGAGGCGATATCCGGGTCCTGGAGTGTTACATCAATTTCTTCCAATCTTCTGGCAAGTTGTGCCAGCTTGGAGCGCATAGATTCTTTCATAAAAAAGACAGTAAAAAATTTCTTGTGATTCTAAATAAAAAACTCATTTACGCACGACAAAAAACCTTCAAAATGGTGAAGGTTTTCAATGAGTCGGGTGATTTTTCAGCTAGCGGCCGTGGTAATGGTAGAAGCGCTGAAGAAGATCGAGGACTTTCTCGTAGTCTTCTTCCGAAAGGCTCTGTGTGTTGCGCATAACGGTCAGAGGGTCGTGAATATATTTCTTCATCAGACCTTTGGACATCGTTTCGAGCACATTTTCCACGGACTCTCCTTTGTGGAGCGCTTTCTTTGCCTTTTCGAGTTCCATCATTCGGAGATCGTCTGCCCGCTTCTGCAGCAACAGAATCTGCGGTACAGATTCGCGGGAGGAGAACCAGTTTTTGAATTCCTCGACTCTCTTGGCAATTAATTCTTCCGCAAGAGCAACGGCCGCTTTTCTTCCTTCCATGCCGCTCTGCACGACTTTGCCCAGATCGTCGACGGTGTAGACATAGACTTCATCAAGAGAAGAGACTTCCTGTTCAATATCTCTCGGGACTGCAAGATCCACCATGAAGATCGGACGGTAGCGGCGCTTTTTAACCGCGCTTTGCACCATACCGAGACCTAGGATTGGGAGTGTGCTTGCTGTACAGGAAACAACCACGTCGTAGTTATGCAGAATCTCGGGCAGTTCAGCCAGTGATACCGCATTGGCGCCTACCTGATCAGCCAGAGCCTGAGCTCGTGCGACGGTTCGATTGGCGACGGTTACCTTTTGAGGGTTCTGAGCGCCGAAGTGCGCAGCGCAGAGCTCAATCATTTCGCCTGCGCCGATAAAAAGAATGTTCGACTCAGAGAGCGAGCCGAAGATACGATTGGCGACACGGACAGCGGCAGCTGCTAAAGAGATGGAATGCGCACCGATTTCAGTGGATGAGCGGACCTCTTTTGCGACGGCATAGGTCTTTTGGAAAAGCTGGTTTAAAAAGAGACCGAGACCGCCCGCGTGCGAAGCGGTTTTAACGGCTTTTTTCATCTGACCGACGATCTGCGTTTCGCCCAACACCATGGAATCAAGACCGGAAGCCACCCGGAAAGCGTGACGAATGGCGTCGTCCTGCACAAGGAAGTAGAGCTGCTCCTCAAGTTCAGTCAGACTGACATGTTTGCTCTGAACTAAAAAGTCCTGAAGAGATCGGAATGCGGCAGAAGGCTCTTCGGCAGCGCAGTAAATTTCCGTTCGGTTGCAGGTGGAGAGGATGGCAACTTCCTTGATGCCCCCGCAGGCAGGCGCGCCGAACATCGCCCGAATCATATTGATGGACGATTCCAGTTCTTCGGGACCGAAAGCCAGCTTCTCTCTTAAAGATAACGGGGCCGTTGTATGGTTTAAACCAAGGATGAGCAGATTCATCGTAATTAGTCGAAAATTTGCGAAATTGTATTCTGAAAAGACCAAAATAGGCCCTTTTTATACTCGCGATTCGTTTTTATATTAAAAATATAGAATTATTCAGAACTTAAGTTTAACGGACACAAGGGAATATTCGGAGGCGAACCATGACGGTTGATAACGAATTTGCACGAGAAAATCATCAGGGGGCGCTCACAGAATATGAAATGCCGGCGGACGAAGCCTCGATCCTCGATGCCGCGAAACGCTGCAAAAAACTTGTGACGAAGCGGGCGCTGATGAGCGCGGGACTGAATCTTCTTCCGATCCCGGGCGCCAGCGTTGCGGTCGATGTGAGCTTAATGCTCGAAATTCTGAACAGCATCAATCATGAATTCGGTTTGACGCCTAATCAGATTAGGCATCTGACTCCGGATTCACGGCTCAGACTTTTTCAAATGATTACTGCGACGGGAAGTTCATTTGCCGGAAAGTGGATCACAAAGCCGCTCGTGATGGCAGTCCTGCAGAAACTCAGCATACGTCTGACCGCCGCTCAGGCGGCAAAACTTGTGCCGGCCTTAGGTTTGGCCGCTTCCGCGGGAATATCATTTGCAGCCCTTAAATGGGTTGGAGACCAGCACATTAAGGACTGCGTCAATATTGCCAAAAGGTTTAACGAGCAGGGTTTTGCGCGGGCTGAGACGCGGAGGGATCAAACTTCGCAGCGGGCTTAATCTGATAGTCAGGCTGGCTGACAGGGATTAAGAATCCGTTATGGATTAAGGCCTGCACGATCAATTCAGCGTATTCCTGGAATGTCGTGTTGGCAGGCTTTGCTCCGAGTACGGTAGAAAAAGATCCTGTCCAAAGAACTTCAGCGGTTTGAGCACTCATCAGTTCGGCGTTGGTTTCAGCGATTTGCTGCTGAGTCACAGAGGGCGGAATCGCCCAGCCGCCCCAGAAGGGATCAGGACCGAACGGGCCCGGACCAAACGGTCCGCCCCAGGGACCAGGCCCCCAGAAAGGATCTGGCCCCCAAGTCATTCCGGGGTTGTAGATCACATTGGTTTTAATGCCTCTGCTTTTCACGACCAGAATATCGCTCGCCTTGATTTTGCGTGCCGCTTTCATCAGGGAGGAGACATTAAGCGAGTTTCCGCTGACCAGTGGCTGTGGGTCAGATAAATACTGATAGCTTGGCTGAGCCGGTATTCCGTGAAATGCTAAAACGTTCGATGCGACATCCTCGAAAATTCTGCGGCTGGTCGGATTGTCAGAGAGATCTGCGACCAGGATTCCGGTGATCGTCTTTTGTTCAAATGTGGCTGAAGGGTTCACCCACTGTGCATCGATTGTTGTCGGATTTGAATCCTGCGGAGAGATCGCGCAGCCGGACAAAAGGGCTGTAGCCATACTGCACAGGCATATTGCTGCGGTCTTTAAGCGAAGCGTAAACAGATTCATAGCAGATTCCATCTTTAATATGCCTCTATAGTGCCGCTTCCGAAGTGATTAGTGCCGTTTTCAGCTCTATTTTGAGAATGAAGCGGCCGATGAGTTTCGGTAAGCCGGGGGAGGAATTTGTGCGGAAATGAAGAAGGCCTCGCAATCAGTGCGAGGCCTTCGGAAATCTGGTGGCTAGAGGCGGAATCGAACCACCGACACGCGGATTTTCAATCCGCTGCTCTACCAACTGAGCTATCTAGCCGTCTCGTAATCGAGAGAAACGAAATATACATGACTTTTCTTTTTTGTGCAACAAAGAGAAGAGTTGGTGGCTAGAGGCGGAATCGAACCACCGACACGCGGATTTTCAATCCGCTGCTCTACCAACTGAGCTATCTAGCCG